>JBGSHH010000535.1:0-2950 GCA_041752355.1 Pirellulaceae bacterium
GCTGTCGTGCGTAGCGCGCGCGAACAGGCGGCGGTCGCCATCGATCGTGTCTATCGCGTCACGCTGCACCCGCGAGTGTCGTCGCGGCCCTTGCGCGAGGGAACGCTGTACGTCCGCGGCGGTGAAAAACTAGCCTACGAACATCCGACGCCGTTGGGCGAATCGTTGTGGCTGGGCACCAACGGCACGGAAGGTTGGTTCGTGCCTCCGCATGGGCCCGTCGTCGTGCGCGATGATCCCTATTATCTCAAACTTTGGACCAACGAAGATGGCGAACGGCTGCCGTTTTTGCAAGTGACAACCCTGCTGACAAGATTGGAACAGAGCTACGATTTGCAACTTCTGCCTGCGAGTCATGGCGACCCAATTCGCGGTGAACGATTGACGCACGTTCGCGGCATTCGTCGCGCTGGCGAGAACGGGCCACAACAAATCGATATGTGGGCCGAGCCTCACTCAGGCAGCGCGCGGCGGTTGATGTTGACGTTCGACCCCAATTCGCTTTCCCAACCTTTTTCCTCTGTCACGTTTGAACTCACCGATTCTCACGAAATTGCCACGGACTGGTACGAGCATCAAGCCCATCATGGTCCGAGTCGGCCTGTGGTGCATGCTCCTTAAGGATTGAAACATGTTGCGGTATGTCTCCCATCGATCACTCATCACTGGTGTGTCGCTGCTCTTGCTCGGCCTGACACTGGCGAATGGCTGGCGCGCGGTCCGCGCCGAACAGAAGTCGTCCCCCGTGAAGTCCAGCGGCGTGAAGCTTCCGGACATCACACTGCCACGCGCCGAGGGAGGTCAATCGTCGCTGACGGCGCTGGCTGGCGATAAAGGTCTGGTGCTGGTGTTTCTCTCCACCGATTGTCCGATCGCCAATGGCTATGTGCCAACACTCACGAAACTCGCGGCCGAGCTTAAGCCGCGCGGCGTGCGCATCGCGGCGCTCAATCCCAACGCGGGGCAATCGCTCAAGCAGATGCAGCAGCATCAACAAGAATTCGAGTTTGCGTTTCCTTACCTGCGCGATGCCGGTGGCGTGGTCGCGAGCAAGTTGGAAGTGCAAGTCTGTCCCACGGCTTGCCTGTTCGATGCCGCAGGCAACCTCGTGTATGCCGGTCGGATCGATGATCGCTATATGAAACGGGGTGGCGCGGCGGTCGATGTGCAAACGCACGACCTCGCCAACGCCGTAGAAGCCATGCTGGCAGGTAAGCCGATCGCCGAGGCGCGCACCAAAGTTCTCGGCTGCGGCATTCAGTTCGCCAAGACGAGCGCCAGCGACAGGGAGCCGATCAGCGACAAGCAAGTCACTTATGCCTCGCATGTCGCAGCGCTGCTCAACAAGCATTGCGTCGAATGCCATCATCCCGGCGGCATCGGTCCGTTCAGCTTGCAAACTTATGATGAGGCAGCGCGCTGGGCCGATGATATCGTCGCCTTTACCGCCGATGGCTCGATGCCTCCTTGGAAGCTCGAAAACAAGCCCGGCCTCTTCGCCCACGACCGCCGCCTGAATCAAGCCGATATCGAACTGCTGGCTCAATGGGCGAAGACAGGCAACGCGGCTGGCGATCTGTCGCAACTGCCTGCGCCGCGAAAGTTCACATCGTCGTGGCGCCTAGGCGAGCCCGATGTCGTTTTGTCCGCCGATACCGACTACCAACTGGCCGCCGATGGGGACGATGTCTATCGTTGCTTCGTGTTGCCAACCAACTTCCAGACGGACAAGTTCGTCACCGCCATGGAAGTCATCCCCGGCAACGCCGCCGTGGTGCATCATGTGATCGCGTTCCTGGATACCGGCGACAGTAGCCAGGAACTGGACGCCAAGGACCCCGGCGCCGGCTATTCCACCACGGCGGGCTTTCCCGGCTTTTTGCCCGCTGGCGGATTGGGTGGCTGGGCTCCCGGAAACACTGATGACTTCTTGCCTGCAGGCATGGCGAAAGTGCTTCCCAAGGGAGCGAAGATCGTGATGCAAGTTCACTATCACAAGTCCGGCAAGAGCGAAACCGATCGCACGAAGCTCGGCCTGTACTTCTCGAAGGTGCCGGTGAATCGGGCGGTGAATAGCATTCCGGTGCTATCTCGTCGCGGTCCCGCCGGTCTGCGTATTCCCGCCGGCGATGCCCACTACGAAGCGCGCGGCGCGATTGTTCTCCCCAGCGATCAACTCGTGCTGGGCGTTACTCCCCACATGCATTTGCTCGGTAAGGAGATGCAAGTTACCGCGACCTATCCCGATGGCAAGCAGCAGAATCTGCTCGCCTTGAAAGACTGGGACTTCAATTGGCAGGAATCCTATACTTATGAAGAGCCGCTGTTGTTGCCGCGCGGCACACGTTTGGAACTGGTGGCGCACTTCGACAATTCCGCCGCCAATCGCCGCAATCCCAACAAGCCGCCCCAGTTGGTGACTTGGGGCGAAGGGACCAACGACGAGATGTGTATCGCCTTCTTCGAAGCGGCGACTACTGTGCCCGCTAAGAGTGAGCGCGATGTCCATGCGATGAGTGGCGTCGAGCGATTGCGTTTCATGCTCGAAGCCCGTCGCCTGGCAGGCGAATCGCCAGAGGAAGAGTTACGCAATCATCCGTTGGTGAAAGGGATTCGCGAGCGTTTTCAAGGCAGCGAATTGCCGGGTTGGTTGCAGGGGAAGAAGGAGTAAAGGTTGTCTGTCCGATTGTTGAGAACTGCTACGACTTTGCGTCGGTCACTCCGGAGAGAACCTCGCAGTCTGGCAGCGCCAGACGCAGCTTGCCGGCTCCCTCGTCGGTGACCTGCGTGTTCGTTACTTCTAACCGCGTCAGTTTCTTCAAACCAAAGAGGTTTTCGATCCCAACGTCGCTGACGCGAGTGCGTCCCAGGTGCAAAAAATTTAGGTTGACCAGTGGCGTGAGCTTTGGCAAGCCTGCATCGGTGATCTTCGTGTTGTCGAGGTTCAGCC
>JBGSHH010000536.1:0-5212 GCA_041752355.1 Pirellulaceae bacterium
CGACAGGATGGCCATCGCCGCAACCCCGGCACCACCGCCGATTTGATCGCCGCAGGCTTGTTTGTCGTGCTGCGCGATGAGCAAATCGCTCCGCCTTGGCAATGATTCACTGCAGGTAACGAATGTCTATGTCTAGCCCAGCAACCTATTCCGTCAAACTCGAAAAAGAGTATCTCGTTTTTAGCGCCGCGCACTTCATCACGTTCAATGGCAACGTGTGCGAGCGGTTGCATGGACACAACTATCGCGTCCGCGCGGAGATTGTCGGCCCGCTTGATGAGAACCACTACGTAATCGACTTTATCGCCTTACGCGATTCACTCAAGGCGATCTGCGATGAACTCGATCACCACATGCTCTTGCCGACCGAGCATCCCACGATCCACGTCGTCGCCAACGAGCGCGAAGTGGAAGTGTCCTTCGAGGATCGGCGCTGGATCTTTCCGCGCGGCGATTGCATCTTACTACCGATGCCCAACACCACCGCCGAGCTCATAGCGAAATATATCGCGGAGCGATTGCTGAACGATCTCCAGCAGCTTACCGGCGCGCGGCCGTCATTGGTGCGACTTGGTGTGGATGAGAACTTCGGCCAGTGGGGCGAAGTGGAACTGCGCTCGGCCTGATCTTCGTGCGCCATCCCTACAATCGGTACGGTAGATTCAATCGATTCCCACGTGCCGCATCCTAACTGTGGTGTATATTTTCACACGCCAAAATTCGTGAGAGCAACAATCGCTCACACGGAGCCTTTGGTAACCAGCAACATCCGGGCAGGGATCTTGCGGGCTCAACTAGTGCTACACCATTTGCAAAATGCTTCATCATGCAGCTGCCACCTGCGCACACTCCGCTTCCCTTCCGCGACGACAACGCACGGTTGCTGGCGGAACTCAGTCACGAAATTCGCACGCCGCTAACCGCCATGCTCGGTTACGTGGAATTGCTACTTACTAGCGATGCCGACATTTCCGCTTCGCCAACCTCCCGCGAAGCGCTCGCGATTATCGACGCCAGCAGTCGCCATTTGCTGGACTTGGTGAATGGCATTCTCGATTGGTCGCGACTGGATGCAGTCGGCGAAGTGGAACGCGTGCCCACCAATCCCATGGCGATCGCCGAAGAAGTGGCGCGGCTGCTCGCCGTACGAATCGGGACGCGCGATTTGCGTTTGCACGTCGTGACCGATCCCGCAACCCCACGCGAAATCCTCTCCGACCCCACACGCTTACGGCAAATCCTGCTGAATTTGGTCGGCAATGCACTTAAATTCACCACCGCTGGCGAAGTCCGCGTGCAGCTAGGTTTGCGACACGACTCCCAGGGCAACGAACGCCTGCTCATCGACGTCAGCGACACCGGCAGCGGACTAACTAATGCGGAAATCGCCCAACTATTTCGCCCTTTCGCGCAGTCCAACGAACTGATTCAAACGCAACATGGCGGCACGGGTCTCGGCCTGGCGATTAGTCATCGGCTCTGTCAATTACTCGATGGCGAACTGACCGTGCAGAGCGAAGTCGATGTCGGCAGCACGTTTCGTGTTGAACTGCCTGCCGTGCGTTGTCTGCTTATCGAACAAGACGAAGCGCCCGTTACGCGTCCCGGCCTCGTCAGTCTAGCCGATAGTCGTATATTCCTCGCGGACGATCATCCCGAAACGCGTCTCCTCATCGCGCGAATATTGCGATTGGCGGGCGCACATGTCACCGAAGCCTGCGACGGTCGAGAAGCGTGTGAGCTAATCTTGGCTCATCCATCCCGGTTCACGGCTGTATTATTCGATCTGGAGATGCCGATTGTGGATGGTTATGCCGCTTGCCGCGAACTCAAGGCGCGAGGCTGCTCGGCACCGATCATTGCTATTTCAGCGGCGACCGACGCCACCACGCGCGCCGCTTGCCAGGACGCAGGCTTCGATGCGTTCGCCGCCAAGCCTGTCAAACGCCGCGATCTGCTCGCGCTGTTACAACGCCTACAATCGGCGCTAGTTACCTAAATGCTAACCGATGCCCATCACTGTGACGGGTGCGGCAATTCCCCACGGGTGATGAATCTTGCCTTGACCGCGCTTAGTTACAACGTAACGTTAGCTATCCGCCGGTGCGAGTGAGCACCCATGATCCTTCCTTCCAGCCTGACGTGGTTCCCCATCATGCGCGTTGAATACATCAATCCCTTTGTGAAGGCACTCACGACAACATTCAGCACGATGCTCAACTGCACGGCTACGCGGGGTCAGTTGCGATTGAAGCAGGATGTTTATCCGCCGTGCGAAATCAGCGGCGTGATCGGACTTAGCGGCAAAGCGGTCGGCACCGTCGTCGTGAGTCTCTCGCGCGAAGTCGCCGTCAAAGCGGCCTCCGCCATGCTGATGATGGAACTCACCGAAATCGACAGCGACGTTATTGATGCCGTCGGCGAAATCGCCAACATGGTGGCAGGCAGCGCCAAAGCGGAACTGGCCCAATTCGAACTCTCGATCAGTTTGCCCAGCGTCATCACCGGCCGTGGCCACGAGGTTCGCTTTCCTTCCAATGTCACACCGATCTGCGTCCCCTTCGACACCGAATGGGGTCAACTGAATCTGGAAGTCGGGCTGGAAGAAGTCGCCGTGCCCTGCGCCGTCTAAGCGACGAGAGCGCTTGCCCGACTCTAATCCGTATCACCAAAGCGGAGTCCAGCGGGTTGGGTGGTAAAGGCGCTTAGAAGCCAGCGACTTCGGGGCTCAGTCCCGGTGAATCGCCTGAAATGAACGCGAAGTGCCTGGCTGGTGCGTTCGCATTCGGCTTTGATTCTGCCGATGGTCTGTCGTCGACGTGCTGGAGCAAGCGCAACTCCACGGTGGATTAGATAATGGCGACTGTCAGATAACCGAGACCAACGCAGCCAGCCGCTTTGCACGCTTTGCGAACCTCGCTCGATACAACGATATAAGTCATTGCTTCCTGCATACGGAAGATGTGTGTGCCGGTCGGAATCTTGTTTCCTTCGAGAACAACGCCCCAACTGAAGTGGATCATCAATTTGCCATTCACGGTTGCCGCGGTCTTGCGAGACCCGAGGACATGCAAAAGCTTGTAGCCCCCCACCGGCTTCTTCGTTTTGACGTCAAAAGTGGGAATGTCAAAGACCTCGACTTGGCCCTTCAAAAGCTCCTCGGTTGCTTTCACGAATCGATCCGAGACGATTAGCCACTTTTGTGGTCCTCCTAGCCGATCGCAGGGCATGCTGCCATCGATCCAGACTCGGAAACCCTTGGGGAACTTACCATCGAAAGGCGTTCCATCGCACAGCGGGCTGTCATCGAAACCGTCTTCGTCGATGTCCTTCACTTTGAGCAATTTGGAATTATCTTGCCGGGTCAGCACGGAGAACGAACGCTTCCTACCAACGACTGGCTTGCTCACCGCCTTCTTTGTAGCCGTTGCCTTGGTTGCCGCTTTCTTTGCAACCTTTACTTTCGCAGGTTTATTGACCGTCTTTTTCTTCGCCAAGTGGCACCTGTGCTTAGTATGGGATGTGAGAAATCGATCGTCGCTTATGCTCGTGACTAGTAGCGCGACTGCATAGTGCGCGGCTCCCCACGAGCGAGATATTGTGCGCTCAGGACAGCGACGAATCAAGCAATCGCCTGCTCGTGCCGCTCCTCGTGAGGCAACCTGAGGTGGCTCAGGTTTGACGGACACGGCAACACCTAAGATAAAGGGCTTGGAAGTGTTTCTCTAGGAGGGCCACGATGGCTAAGCGGAACGGAAAGCCAAACGTCACGAGAACTCGCCGGACATTTTCGAAGGAGTTCAAACAAGAAGCGGTGCAGATGCTGCTGGATGGTCACAGCGCAAGCTCGGTGGCCAAGAACCTGGGCATTGAAAACACCAATCTCGTCTATCGCTGGAAGGCCGAGGTTCTGCCACGATTTCGTCTGCGTCAGACGTGACACTTGAACTTACCAATGTACCACAGTCGATAGTCCGTCGCGCTGACAGTCTTGGGATCATCGAATTCTTGGGCGTCTGCGAGGATGAACGTGTTGGCTGATTTAATTCCGAGTTCCTTTGCGGTGGCAATAACGTCTTGCATGTAGTCATACGAGTGCGAGGCATCTTCAATCAGTTCGCGGAGGTCGCCCGAATTGCAGAAGCCGCGTTCTACCCAGTCGTGGTCGTAGTACATCTCACCTTGATCGGAAGCGTAAGTGCATAACAAGGACATGCAGAGACACCGCACAAGGACATGCATAATATATAATCACTGCAGCGACGACCTTGTCGCGCAGGACCTACAGGGATATTGAGTCTTGAGTCGAGAGACGACCCCGCGGCGGGGCAGAAGCGTGCCGCGGTGCATGCGATACACCTGGAAACGTCAGCTATAGGCGCGAGAGATGAAACGCGAGCGGAGGGCGAGCGCGGTGAGGAGGGAGAGAGACGACAGGCTGAGGAGCGTGGCGGCGTGCTAACCGCCGGCGATCGGTATCGGGACGGCGTTGTCGAGGTGATGCAGGCCGCGTTGCTGGGCGACTTCGCGCAGGCGCTTACGCGCGGTGGCAAAGTAATTGCCGAACAAACGCGTCTTCGCCAACATCTTCTGCAATCGATCGCCCCAAAACTCGGCGCTCGTGCCGAGACGATCCAAAATGCCAGCGACTTCGCTCGAGATGCGGGCCTTGCCTTGCCGCACCAAACGGCCAGTGTAATCGACCAACAGCAAGTAGCTGCCGAGCGAAAAGCTTTCCAGCATCCCTTCGCGCTGCGAGCCTTGTCGTCGCGCGTCTTGCACCGGGCAAAGCCAATGCGATTCTTCGAACTTGCCTGCCGCGCGACTGCCGGCCACCGAACCACGCGCCGCTTCCTTCAGCGCGGCGAGCTTGCCTTTAGCTTGGGCATGCTTCACGCGTTGCCGCACCGATGTATGCGGACTCGTCTCCGGCGTCGCCGCGATGCCAGCCGCGACGGGATTAAGATCGATGTAGGCACACGTCGCGAGCAAGGCCTCTTCATCGAGGATCGCAATCGACTTGAATCGCCCTTCCCAGAAGGCACCTTTGCACTCGTCCTCTTTGTTCGCCATGCGCGACAACGGTTCCTTGAGCGCCTTCATGAACCAACCGAGATCTTGCAAACGATTGCGATACTCGGCGACTTGCTTGGGGCGCTTCAACTCATTCGCAACCCACATTCGCACGCAAGCGGCATCATCAAAGTTCAGC
>JBGSHH010000537.1:0-7937 GCA_041752355.1 Pirellulaceae bacterium
GCCCGACCTCCGGCTCGATCGACTTGTGGTTCTCCTCTACGAGTCTGTCGAGCACGAAAATGCTGGTCTATGCTGGCGAAGCGACGGGCGATGGCGATGGGCCGCAGCGCGAATTCGCGCTCAGCACTAGCGGTACGCAACTGCGCTTTCAATACTGGGATGGATCGTTCGCAGGGTGGGATTTGCGCGGCGGTTCATTGAGCACCAACACCTGGTACCATGCCGCCGTCGTGTGGGATAATGTCGCCGGCACGGTGCAACTCTACCTCGATGGGCTACTCCTCGATCAAAGCGCCTATTGGAATGTCGACAACAGTGCCTGGGCAGACCAAGTGCGAATTGGTCGGCACAATGGTACACCCAGCAACGGCTTTGCCTTTCAAGGCACGATCGATGAAGTCCGCTTTTGGAATGTACCGCGGACCCAAGCAGCACTTCAGCGCGACGCCAGTCGCTCGCTCGTCGGCGATGAGGCTGGCCTGGCAGCGTACTATCGATTCAACGACGGAACGGACAACACGACGGCGATCGACTCCACCGTCGGCGCGCACGATGGCGTCCTTGGGGGTGGTGGCACGGCGACGAATCAACCGGTGTGGAATCCCAACGATGCGCAACGCGTAGCTGTTTTCGTGGTAGGCAACAATCTCAGTTTGCTGCTGGATGACTTGTCCGGTCTCGATCCCGCAATCGCCACGAATCTCGCCAACTACACGCTGATTTCCAGCGGCGGTGATGGCATCTTCGGCAATGGCAACGATGTGGTCCGGTCGGCGGACTTTACGAGCGCTACCTACCAGCCAGGAACAAGGCGTCTGGTGCTGCGCCGTTCATCGGCGTGGCCGGACGAGGTCTATCAGCTTCACATTTCGTCCGCAACCGTTGCCGATCTCGCAGGCAACCCATTGCTAGCTGGGAGCGATTTCACCCATACCTTCAGCGTCGCCGAAACTACGGCCACCGTCGTACTCGATCTCGATGCCGCTAGCGATTCCGGTGCTTCGGCGACCGACAACATTACCAATATCGTCTCGCCAACCTTTAACGTCATCGTCAATGAAGCAGGCCAGATCGAACTCGATTTCGATGGCGATGGTGTCATCGATCTAACGCAATTAGTTCCCGCCGCCGGGACCTACACCTTTGCCTCGCCAACGCTCGCGGAGGGCGTGCGCACCGCGCGCGCTACTTTCACGTCAACTTCGAATGAATCAGTCAATTCCACACTGCCCGTTACGATCGATATAACCGGTCCCACCGTGTCGTCGATCTACGGTCGGGGTGCGCTGCAGTTTGATGGTGTCGATGACTACGTCACCTTGCCGACGTCGCAATTGTTCGATTTGACATCGGCCATGACACTCTCGGCGTGGATTCGCCCGACGACGCAAGCCAGCAATGGAGTATGGCCTGCGGTGCTTTCGCGAGGTTCCACTACCAACGGCCAAGAGTCGTGGGTATTTGGCATTCACAATCGCAAGCTCTATGTGGAAATCACCACAACGGCAGGGAATTTCTATCGCGAGACAACGGCCGATTTTATGGTCGTCGGCCAGTGGCAGCATCTAGCCGCCACTTACGATCAAACGGCTGGCAAACTGTCGATCTACTATAACGGCCAACTCGCCGAAGAGTTTACTGGGATCACCGGCACGCTCGTGGGTGGCAACTATGCGCCGACGATTGGCGCGATTGTGCGCGCTTCCGTCAGTGATCGTTTCACCGGCGAAATCGATGAAGCACAGATTTGGAGCGTCGCGCTTTCGCCCATCGACATTCAGGCCAACTTCGCCAAGCATCGCCAAGGGAACGAACTTGGTCTGGTGGGCTATTGGCGATTTGACGAGAACGGCGGCGACTTGCTGCTCGACCGCACTGCCAATGCGCAGCACGCGCGCCTGCCAGCCTATCAAGAATCACTCTGGCCGACGCGCAGTCGCTCGCTGGCTCCCATTACATCGATCGATCCAACCGCCGTCGCTCCGCTCGCGTGGCGTGGCGTCCGCTTTAGTGAACCCATCGACCCCGCCACCTTCAGCGTTGATGACGTCACGCTCACGCGCGCGTCTGGCACTGTTCTGCCCGCGACGGGAATCAGCCTTCAAGCCAATAGTGCGTCCATTCAGTTCAACGGCTTTGGGCCCGCGCTTGCGAGCGAGTCCTTTCAAATGACGCTTGGGCCCAACGTCACCGATCTAGCGGGCAACCTACTCAATCTCGATGGCGACGCAATACTCGGCGAGACACCCGAGGATGTCTATTCAACGCCCTTCACCCTGAACGCCGATTCTCAAGCGCCCTACGTGGTCGACTATAGCGCGAAGGCGGTCGCCGGAACCTTTAACAAGATTCGTCTGATCTTTAGCGAATGGATCAACCAAGCCACCTTCACACCCGATCGCATCACCATCACCGGACCTGGTGGTGTGATTCCCGCCGCGAACATCACGATCACGTCCATCGCCACCACCACCGATCCCCTGTTGCGAGACGTTTACGAAATCAACTTTCCCGCGCAATCGACGCCCGGCAACTACACGCTCGCCATTAGTTCCTTGGTCGCTGACTTCGTCGGTAATCGTCTTGACCAAGATCGAGATGGACTCCAAGGCGAAGTGGTGGATGACGTGTTCAGGGCCACGATCGGCTTGCAAACACTCACCACTGTTAGCGGCACCATCAGCACTAATACCACCTGGTCCGGGACGATCAATGTCACGGGCAACACGACTTTGGCCACTGGTGTGACGCTCACGATCCTGCCAGGTACGACGATCAAGGTCAATCAAGGCGTATGGTTAGACTTCTTTGGAACGGTCCTGGCGCAGGGCACCGCCAATGCGCCGGTGGTTTTCACCACCACACAAGACGATTCCGTCGGCGGCGACTTGACCGGTTTCGCCATCGGCAAGCCTCGCCCGGGACATTGGGATGGTCTTTATTTTGAAGCCGCTGCTAACGGTTCGCTGCTTCAAAACGTACAAGTTCGCTACGCAGGCAACGCCTCCAATCCCGATAGCGGCAACTTCCGCAATGCCATCGAGATCCGCGGTTCCAATGTGCAACTGCAGCAGGTGCGAGTGCAAGACGTGCACTCTAACGGCGTCTATATCACCGGCGGCACGCCCACACTCAACGATGTCCGCGTCGAGCGCGCTGGCGGCGTTGCTTTCTTTCAGAACACTACAGCCAAGCCGACTTATTCCACCCTCAGCGCCGTAAATACTGGCGGCAACTACGTTTATCACCAAGGCGGAACGATTGGTGACACGCGCACCTGGAACTTTGGTGGCTTGCCTGTCTATGTATCAAGCAATTTGGTCATCAACTCCAGCGGCAACTTGACCATCGTTCCAGGTACCGTTGTCAAGTTCCCGCAGGGGCAATTTTTTGAAATCGACGGCGCACTTTCCGCTGTTGGCACCGCGTTGCAACCGATCATCTTCACCGCCTTCACCGACGATTCCGCCGGGGGCGACTCGAACAACAATGGCAGCGCGACGTCGCCGGTACCTGGCAGTTGGGACGCCATTTGGATCGACAGTTCTGCGGTAACTTTAGAACAGGTGGAAGTACGCTATGCCGGCAATCGCGTTAATCCCGGTAACAGTTCCTGGCGAACCAGCGCCGTCCAAGTCCGCAACAATTCCTCGCCGGTACTAAAGGACGTGCGCATCCGCTACTCCGAGAACCAGGGGTTGTATCTGCAGAATGGCTCGCCCCGTTTGGAGAACCTGCGCGTCGAAAACTCGGGTGCGGAGGCCATTTATCAAGAACTGGCCTCTACACCGCTGTATATCAATGTCACGGCGCAAGCCAATCTCGCCAATCGCGTGACATTGGTGGGCGGGACCATTGGTGATACGCGCACGTGGGACTTCAGCGGCCTGCCGGTACACCTCACGAGCAATCTAAATATTAATTCCGTCGCCCATCTCACTATCGTCCCCGGCAGTATAGTTAAACTTCCTTTCGGCACTTTTCTTGAGGTGGATGGCAGGCTAACGGCCGAGGGAACCGAGGCGCAGCCGATCTATTTCACGGCAATCGCGGACGACTCCGTCGGTGGCGATTCCAACGGCAACGGACCAAGCACTCCAGTGCCAGGTAGTTGGGATGCCATCTGGATCGATAGTTCCAACGCTTCGCTGAAGCATGTCGAAATGCGTTATGCTGGCAATCGTGTTAGTCCCGGCAACAATTCTTGGCGAACATCAGCCTTACATGTACGTGGTGCAGTCTCACCATTGCTACAAAATGTGCGCATTCTCTCTGCTGAGAATCAGGGCTTGTATCTGGAGAATAGTTCGCCGACGCTCGACCATGTACATATCGAAGGCTCCGGCGCGGAAGCCATCTATCAATTACTCGGCGCGCATCCCACCTATAACGCCGTTACCGCGCGCAATAACGGTGCCAATCGCGTAACGCTCGTGGGTGGAACCATTGGTGACACGCGTACCTGGGACTTCAGCGGCCTGCCGGTACATCTCACGAGCAATCTACAAATCGGTTCCGTCGCCCAACTCACCATCGTCCCTGGCACGGTGGTGAAGCTTTCTCAAGGTAGTTTTTTTGAAATCGATGGCGGGCTCGTCGCCGAAGGTACTCTTACCGAGCCCATCATTTTCACCACTATCCAAGATGACTCGGCAGGCGGGGATTCCAATGGCAACGGTAGCGCTACCGCGCCGATCGCCGGCAGTTGGGACGCAATGTGGATCGACAGCTCCAACGTTTCCCTCAAGTTTGTCGACGTTCGCTACGCAGGCAATCGCTCCAATCCCGGAAATCCTACATGGCGAACGCCTGCCGTCCATGTTCGCGGTGACGTCGCACCTTTGCTGCAAAATGTGCGCATTCTCAACTCCGAAAATCAAGGCTTGTACCTGGAGAATAGCGCGCCGATCATCGATCAAGTGTCGATTGAGAATTCCGGCGCGGAAGCAATCCAACAATTGCTCGGCGCGCATCCGCAATACCTCGGCATAACGGCGCGCAACAATGCCGCTAACCGCGTGACGCTAAGCGGTGGAACCATCGGCGATACGCGCACTTGGGACTTTGGTGGGCTGCCGGTGTACGTTACTAGCGACCTGCGCATCTCGACCACCGCAAATCTGAACATTGTCCCCGGCACGGTAGTAAAGTTTCCCTTGGGGGTAGAATTCGAAATTGATGGAATACTTAATGCGATCGGTACTATCGCTCAACCGATCGTTTTTACGGCGATTACCGACGACAGTGCCGGTGGAGATTCCAATGGCAACGGCGCGGCCACCGTGCCGGTGCCTGGCAGCTGGGATGCAATCTGGATCGACAATTCAAACGTCACTCTTCAAAACGTCGAAGTTCGTTATGCAGGCAATCGAGTCAATCCGGGCAATGGTACTTGGCGCACACAAGCAGTCCATGTTCGTGACAATGCTTCGCCGACGCTGCTCAACGTGTTAGTGACGCACTCCGAAAATCAAGCATTCTACCTCCAAAGCGGTTCGCCCGAATTGGAGAATATCCGCATTGAATATTCCGGCGCGGAGGCCATCGAGCAGGAACTCGCCGCGACGCCGGTCTATTCAAATGTTATTGCTCAATACAACGCTGCCAATCGCGTCACGCTGATAGGTGGCACCATCGGTGACACTCGGACGTGGGATTTCAGCGGCCTGCCGGTGTATGTCACTAGCGATCTTCGAGTGAATTCCGCCGCAAATCTAACGATTGTTCCCGGGACGATTGTGAAGTTTCCGCTAGCGGCCAGCTTCGAAATGGATGGGGTGGTTAATGCCGTCGGCACTGCGCAGCAACCCATCATCTTCACGGCCATAACCGACGACACCGCCGGCGGCGATTCCAATGGCGATGGTTCCATAACCACGCCGGTTCCCGGGAGTTGGGACGCACTTTGGATCGATAACAGCGATTCGGTTTTACAATACATCGATGTTCGCTACGCTGGCAATCAGGTTAACCCTAACAACGGGACGTGGCGCACTTCGGCCGTCCATGTTCGCAACGGTATCAGCATAGCACTCGACCACATCGTGGTGCGCCACAGCGAAAACTGGGCGGTGCAAGTCGTTGGTAACTCTTCCCTCACGCTCACCAATTCATTGCTCACTACGGCGGGCGCAGGTTTGCTCTGGGTCGATGATGGCACCGCCACGATATCCCAAACTGGCTTTGTCAACGCGCCCTATGGTGTCTGGATCGATGCTAACGAAGCCGCTTCGGCCAGTAACTCAGTGTTTGGCAACATCAGCACGGAAGCCGTCCATCACTCCGGCACGCTCTTTGCCAATGCCAACTTCCAAAGCAACTGGTGGGGCCACGCTAATGGCCCGCACGACCCCTCCGGCGCAGATGGTCGCCAGAACAACAACCCCGCTGGCCTGGCAGTAAGCGATATCGTCGATTACGACAACTATCTCACCGCTTCGCCGGCGATTCCGATTGGTCCATTCGTCCGTTCGCTGCAAGCCACGCGCGTCAATGGCACCATCACACAGTTCACCGTCCTGTTCTCCGACGCCATCCTGCCAACCAGTTTTACCGCGGACGATATTGCGATCACGGGTCCACAAGCGGCCAGCATTTTGTTGATCGAAATGATCGATGCGCAAACGTATCGACTCACGCTCGATTCACCGCTATCCGCCATCGGCGTGTATACCGTAGAGATCGGCCCCACGATCCAAACACCCGCCAATTACGTCCTGGATCAAGATCAAGACGGCCAAGGAGGCGAAGCACTCGACGACGTTTTTGCGGCAAGCTTCACGGTTGATCGCACGGGCCCTCACGTCACGATCCAAGCTCCTGACGGCACCATCGATTCCTCGCCGGCCAATGTCGAAGTTGAATTCTCCGAACCGATCAACCCCGCCAGTTTCACGACGGCAGCGGTGCAACTGTTCAACGCCGCCAACAATCCAGTCCAAGTGCTGGCCGTGACGCCGATTTCGTCGACACGGTTTCGAATCTCGTTCGCACCGCAAGCGGTCAATGGCCTCTATCGTTTGGACCTGCTGCCGATCCTCACTGACACGTTTGGCAACTTGCTCGATAGCGACCAAGACGGCATTGCAGGCGAAGCGACGGAAGACATCTACCATGGCACCTTCACCATCGCGCGGCAACCGCTGCGGCTGCTCGCTCAGACTCCCAGCGGCACCATCTCAACCGCGCTCACCTCGTTTGATGTGACGTTTAGTTCGGCGGTCGCGGAGAGTTCCTTCGGCCCGGCGGATGTGGTCATCATCGGTCCCAATGGTTTTGTCGCGGTCAGCGATGTTGAACAAATCTCGCCGACGCAGTATCGCGTTGTGGTCCCGCGTCAAACGGCGGATGGAAGCTACGAACTGCGACTGGGTCCGGACATCACCGACCTCGGCGGCATTCGCCTCGATCAAGACGGCGATGGCATCCCAGGCGAGCCAGAAGATCGGTACTTCGGCACCATCACCATCGCAGGTGTCGGTCCCTACGTAACTTCGCACACGCCAATCGGAACATTGGCTGCTCCTATCACCAGTTTTGATGTTCAGTTCAGTGAAGCTGTCCAAGCCGCCTCGTTTGGTACGGTCGATGTGATCCTTACGGGTCCTCAAGGGGACGTGCCAATCCTCCAAGTGGAAGCGCTCGCAGGCGCGGGTTCATTCCGCATCCATTTCGCGGGCCAAACCGCCGATGGTATCTACACCCTGCGCGTCGGCCCCTTCATTAGCGATATCGGCGGCACGCAAATGGATGGCGATGCCGATGGTATCCCGGGCGAAAGCGATGACGCCTATGTGGGCACCTTCTCCATCGATAACACCGGTCCCGTCGTCACGTTAATCGATCCGCCTGGTTCTGTGATTGCACCGTTTAGTTCGATCACCATCCAGTTCAGCGAGCCAATCGACGCCACCACCTTTGCCTCCGCCGATATCGCC
>JBGSHH010000538.1:0-2227 GCA_041752355.1 Pirellulaceae bacterium
TCCACGGGGATGACAACCTGGTGCGCTAAGCGAACCGGTCCGGAACGCTCCTGCGGACTCGGTGGGATCACGTTCCCTTTCGCGTCGAGCAGTTCCACCTGCAAATCATTCGGATCAAACTCGACGAGGGCCAGCTGCGAATACGACGGGTTCTCGATCTCGACGCTGAGCGAATAGATGGAATAGGTGTGCATCCCGGTCGTATGTTGACCGTGTTCCCGCAACGCGAGCCGAGCGCTCAAGCCCTGCTGCTCCCCATCTTTTACGGCAACTCGACGAGGCAATTCTGGGCAGGTGTTCAGCACCACCGCTTCCGCACCGAACGAGGCCGACGGGGATGGCCGAAGCGCCACAGCAAATAAAATGGCAGCGCCGCAAACCGTCAGCAAGGTAATGATGGCTTTCATAGGATCTCTCCTATCTTTAAATCGTTAAGTAGGATTCGATGTCTTTTGACGAACGGCAGCGTTGACGAGGCCGCGACGGGTCAACGCATCTTTCTTGACAGACCAGATCGCGGCTCTGGTCCAACGCTTGGTTCGGCGAGATCAGCCATCGACAACATGTTCAGGTGGTCACTCTGGCGTCCGGTGCAATCTCGTCACCTCCGGGTCGGAGGCGATCCAATGCCCATCCCGTCTCGCGAACGAGCCTTTGTATGAGTACAGCTCCGGGGCGTCGTGCCCAATGTCCGCAGAGTACCGCTGGTTGATCAGATCGAGGACGAAAGTGCCGAAGGCATATTTGCCGTCTGCTCGGTCCTCCAGGGGAATTCGCGCTAGCTTATCAGGATCGGGAGAGCCGATGAACGCATCAGGGCGCGATCGGATCAGTTCCAGGAGGGCCTGCCTGGCTTGTTCAGCGGTGAGCATCGCTTGCGCCTCGTGAGTGCCAGCCCCGGACGGTGCGTGCCCGGAACGCGAGCACGCGGCGGTTGCCAGACAAAGGCAAAGGGCACCAGCAGTGGCTGTGACAAAATGGCGATTCATCGGTCCGTGGCTCCACTCGCCTAACGACCAAACTCAGCGACCGCCGCCGGAAACGCCCGGTCGGCTGCAACAGTCGCGAGCAAATTACCTGAACCGTCCAACTGCCCAGCGGGGCGGCAGTTCGCTGCAGCGCTCTGGTTCGCCGTCAATCCCACCACAAAAACAAATACCTCCCATCAACGACTGGTGGCGGGTCTTGGTTCAAATCGTAACCCTCCAGCGTCGCCTCCTCGCAATACAAACGTGAAAGCGGCTCGGGCACATCGGAACTGGAAAGCTCAATGACGAGTGAGTCCGAATATGCGCCACCAAGCTCCCGCTCCTCATCGTCGTCTCTAATCGTGTCCGTTGGAACGAAAACTCGAATTGCGCCGGCTGCGTAAAGCTGCTCAACAAACGCGATAGCCTCCGCAGTGGAACTGAAACGATTGGACGCGAGCGCAGCTTCGTGACCGTTGGAGCGCAGCCACTGCAATGCCTCTGGGCTGTTCTTGATGAGTATGTCTGGCGAATCGCTCATAACATGCGATGACGGCTAACTTGTTTATCGGATGGTCAATCTATCGCTTGTAGGCGACAAAGTTGTCAGCCTAACGCGCAGTCATTGCCATTGCGGTAAGTCTCATGGTAGCGGTCGGATACTCGCATGTCACTCGACTTTCTCCCCCACAACGGTTCCTTCGCTACCACCAAATCGTCCAAGGGCGCTTCGATCAGTCACCTCCGGTTGGCCGAGCGGGTCGGCGCGATTGGTGCGTTGATTTCAAAACCGACCCGACCGTCGGCACCGTTGCCTGCGATTGTTATGCGTCGGTTGACCTGCCGAGAATCTCGCCGGCGAACGCTCGGATTTCCGAGTGCGGGTCACGCATGGCTCGTTCAAGTAGCGCTTTGGCATCGGCAGACGTGCAGTGCTTCAGCCCCAGCACGGCGTGGTAACGGATGGGCGCAAATTTGTCATTGGATTCTGCGTAGCTGGCAGGGTCATTCGGAGGCAGGCCCCATGTGATCGCCTTCTCTATCTGATCTAACGCTTCGTCCCTTTCTATGGTTGCCAAAGCCTCCATAGCCAACGCAACCGTCAAAACGCGATTGCGTCGAAATGGGTTATCGCCAGCTGGACTCGATTCAGGATCGAATGCCGCAATTCGCCGGAGCTGTTGCGTTGCCCGCTCCTCGCGAAATGCCATTAGTTGTTTGATTATTTCTTCGTCAAACTTAGTCGGCGAAGGATATTC
>JBGSHH010000539.1:0-5378 GCA_041752355.1 Pirellulaceae bacterium
TCTATCTGAATGTCATGGCTCCGCTCAATGAGGTGCACCGCGTGCTCGATGAAGGACACGAAGCTAGCTTGCGGGTGGGCGATCTGATGGACTTGCTCGCCGTTTCCGAAGACCCCGCATTGGACTTGGCAACATCGCCGCCACTGGCTTTGCAAATCGGCGAGCCGATTATCAATGTGGCGCGGCTCTGCGCTAGCTATGCTACCTCCACAGGCCAGCATCGGATCGCGCTTCGAGATGCGGATTTGATCATTCGCCATGGCGAAACCATTGGCATTGCTGGCAAGTCGGGCTCGGGAAAGTCGACCTGGATCAAGGTGCTCTTGCGTCTGTTGCCAATCGAAAATGGCGAACTAAAGTTGGGTGGGCAAGCCCTCCACGAGGTCAGCCGCGAAGTATTGGCAAACGCGATTGGCTATGTCGGCCAGAATCCCTTTGTGTTTGCCGGCACGATTGCCGAAAACATTGCTTACGGCAACGGGAATGTTGCGCAACAACGCATTGAACAGGCAGCGCAGTGGGCCAATCTTCATGATGAGATCATGGCGATGCCGCAGGGCTATGACTCGCCTGTGACGGAGCGCGGCGGCAATCTCTCAGGCGGACAGCGGCAACGCATCGCGATTGCGCGCATTCTGCTCAAAGGCGCGCCCATCCTGATTCTGGACGAGGCGACAAGCGCACTGGACAATATTAGCGAACGCCACGTGCAGCAATCGTTGGGCGTCACGGACGGCGCTCGCACGACAATCATGATCGCGCATCGGCTGACCACCCTCAAGGACTGCGACCGCATTTACGTCTTCGATGACGGTCACATCGTCGAATCCGGTTCCTACGACGAACTGTTGCAATACAACGGACGATTCGCGGAACTTGCCCAATCGGGAATCGAACCCATCGCGGCACGCGACTCCCACGCGCAACCGGTTTCGCTCGCCCATTGAGCAGTGGCAGGAAAAGCGGCCCTCGCGCCCGCCAGGCGCTAGCATCGGCATGGACCCGTCAGCCAGATGACGGACCATCGCATGCTGCCAATTCAGCTGCTGATTGCGGAACGACCAATGCGCAAGACCCACGCGCGTGCGCTCAACCGCAGCCCAGCTGTAGGCACGTGTTCTCCTGAAGGAGTTTCCGGCACGCCAATTGCAGTTGCGTGTAATATCCATCTCGTCGGTTTTCTTTAGGAGCTCGATCATGCCACGCTATCTTGCACTTTGCGCCGGTTCGCTGATTTGGGCCTGGAGTACGTTGAGCAGTGTGCCGATCGGTTTCGCCCAAGAGAAAGCAGCGTCTGCCGAGGCACCGCATGCCGTCGCGGTGATTCAGATTTCGGAGCAAGCGTTATCGAACCTTATTGATCGCGAGATCCATCGCCATACGAAAGTGACCGATAACTTCCAAGGGACGCCGATCAGCGGTCGGGCTCATACGTATGGACGCCCGCGGATCGTGCTGCATTCAGAAGAGGAAGCGGCCGCCTTTGAAATCGTGCTCAGTGGCACCACCAGTTCACGCACCGTGGGTGATCATTACCCGGTTTGGATTCACAGCCACGCCGATACCAAGTTCACCGCCACCAAGCGGATTGAGTTCAAGCCAGGCCACGGCTTCCAAGCGCTGCCGGCGGATATCAAGTCGGAAACGACCAACCACATCGATGCCGTCACGCTGCAACGGCGCGGCCTGTTTCGCAACATGATCCTCAACCGCGCGCGACAGCAAGTCGGCGCACTCGAAGCCGAGGCGCAAGCCTTTGCGAAGCGGCGCGCCGAGCAGCGGATTGTCGCGGCGTTCGAAGCAGTCTTGGAAGATCGCCTCGATCAACTCAATCGCGATGTCGATCTCCGCTCGCTCGCGGAGGGTGTGTTTGCGGTCAAGTTAGGCCCTGCTTATCAATGTTCGACCACACCTGACTACTTGCAGTTGGTTGTCTCCTCCGACCCCAGCCAACCCTGCGCTTGCCAACTACCGGAGCTCCCAGGTGAGCGCCAGCCCTTGCAGGTGTGGTTGCATCGCTCGTTACTGAGCAAAGAACTTCAAGCGGGACTAGCGCTCATCGAACGAGCCAACCAAGAGACGAAGGTATTGCAATCGACCGCGGCGTTGATTCCCACCATCGATTCGCTGCCCGGTGTGAAGTTGGCCGCCACGACCTCCTCCCAAGTCTCTGGCCAGTCGATGACATGGACGACCGCCCCAGGGTGGCTCGTGCTGAAATTCTCAGGCGAGCGAATCGCGGAGAAGATCCAGCAAAGCAAAGTCTCTGCCACAAAGCAAAACGTCGGTAGCTAACTGGCCAGAAGGTGGCGATCGTTGGCGCGATCCGACTGTGGCCCGTTTCGGATCGTGGGGCATTGAGTACACTCTCCGGCGGCGCTAGGATGGAGGCGAAGCTCCTGGAGATGGTGTCATGCTGTTGCAGCAATTCAATTGGAAAAAAGAGGTTCTGCAAGCCAACGAACCGGTGTTGGTGGACTTCTGGGCGCCTTGGTGCGCGCCCTGTCGTGCTATGAGTCCGGCGATCGACTCGCTCGCCAGGGACTTCAAGGTCTGCAAAGTCAACATCGACAACAATCAAGCGCTCGCCGCCCACTATGCCATTTCTTCGATTCCCGCCTTGCTAATTTTTCATCAAGGCAAGATTGCCTATCAGCATGTCGGCGCAACTCCCGAGGCAATTCTGCGCGAGGAATTGCAGAGCTTAACGAAGCGTTGAAGGAAAGATGCAGGCCAGACGCCTACCCCCAGTTGAACAAACCCAGCACGAACTTATCGAGGCCGGTTTCCTGAATGGCTTGCGGTGCGCCCATCGCAGCGACCCAGATGAAGAAGCAGCCGCAACCGACCAGACCCAGGCGACTAAGCCAACCAGGACGGACCGCTTTCGGGAGTAAGAGGCAATTCACGATCAGCGTATTGAGCGCGGAGAAGCCCAGGGCGAAGTTCATGATCACGCTGCCGATCTTCAAAATCACCAGGCCGCTGTCGCCGATCCAGAGCAATACAAAAATGCCCCACACCCCATACGTCACGAGCAGCCCGAAATAGAGATAACGCACGGCGCTCCCCGGCAAGTGTTTGAGTCGCCGATTGCCAGTCCAAATCACTTCGGTCCAGCGCCGCACCAGGCCATCGGTCGTCGTGATTTGATTGGGCGCAAGCACGATGAAGCCACAGAGCAAGGTCAGGAACCAAAAAATCTGGCCATGCTGCGACGAGAGCGCATAAGCCGTCGCAGCGGCGGCGGCATCGCCACCGATCGCCTTCACCGTGTCACGATAGGCGGGATCGAGCGAGACGACCGAGGGAATGGCCATGCCCAAAATGCAGCCGACGAACCAGATCATCCATTGATCGCGACGAATCAAATTCATCCAGCGCCCCCAACGCGAGAGCGACTCTGCGTCGGGGACAAAGCACTTGCCTGTATGCGGCAACATCAGATCACGCCCACCGACGAGGCTTGGCATTGCGCCGACCTTCTGCCCCATGCCCCAGCCATTATCGCGGGCGTAGCTGGAGAACTGCGCGTTATTCAAGCCACCTTGGCCGGCCACCGCCGCGAACGCGGACAACAACGCCCAGTCGAGCGATTGCCCCGCTGCGAGCGTGGGAAACATCCGAATCTGCCATGGGCCAAACAGCGGCACCTCGTTGACGATGCCTAGATAGTCGCGACTGACAAAGATGAAGCCGCCAAACGCTTCCGCCCACGCGCCCGGCGAGACATAGAAGCAGCCCAGCACCATCAAGTAACTGAGGACCAGGACGATTTTCAACGTCATGATCCGTTCGAGGACTTTGTAAATCTTGCCGCCAAAGATGAGCGGAATAAACGACGCCATGAAGATGCCGATGCCTAACCAACGGACGAGTTGCTTTTCGCGATCGACCCAGCGCATTACGGACGATGGATATTGGTCGTTCTTCCCACTGGCCTTGGCTCCATAGGGCAAGCTGGCGGCGAGCGTGGTGGCAAGCGCTTTCTCTTGGGCTTGCAGTGCAGCAAGCTGACCCTGCGTGGCGACCGGATCAGAAGCTTTGTCGGTCGAGGCGAGATCGAGTTCGAGCTTGCGCTGTTGACTCTGCAAATCGACGATGTGGTTGCTAATGTTGCGACGCTCCGCCGTGCGTCTAAACACGGTTTGCAGTTCGTCGTTGTCGATCTCATTGACTCTCGCGAATTCAGTTACTTGTGCTTGATCCATCCGCACGTCATACACAAAGGGCAGCACAGCTGGCGGATGACCGAGGAAGACCGCCGCCAAGGGGACCGCCGCGTTGGCCGACAGATAGGGCCACAAGCCGAAGAAGTCGATGAACAGGTAGACCACCGTCCAAAACTTCGGCCCCGGCATCAGGCGGAAGTAGCCGACGAAGATCGACTCGCCACTATACATGGCGTAGCGAATGACTTCGAGGTTATAGATCACCTGAAAGAAGATGCTGAGCCCCGCCAGCCACATCAACGTGCCGCCGTACTGGGCGGTGCTGCGCGGGCCGGTCAACCATTCGCCACCCCCGATCGCGGCGCCGGCCATCATCAGGCCGGGGCCCACGAGCGATGTGATGCTCCACTTCATCGGCGGCGAGTCGGGGAGTTCGTCCACCTCCCAGGCAGGCAGTTGGCCGGAGCCGGTCGAGAGTTTTTCATCGGTGCTGGGTTGCTGTTGAGCCATGCCGCGCGTGCCGCCATCTATTCGCGAGAGAGGAAATCGACATTCCCGCCGGATTTTTCTGACTATCCGGCGAATGCGATGTTAGACGAGATAGCGGCGCGGAGCAACCAAGTACGTGAGGAAGGTGTCAAAGGCAGGACACGGACAATCGACAATAGGGGCTGGGGCCGGTGATCTTGCGGACGGCGCGAAGGCGGTGAAACGGTGCAGCGAGGGAGGCGGGAAAGGTGGAATTCCCAGGCGTTTCACGCCGGGCTAGATTCTTTGGTCCTCCGGACCGGGGTGATTCCGACATTAGGAACAAGGCGCAAACGACAGGCATAGTACCGTGCGTACGTTTGCTCTTGCTCGCCCTTGCAGCCATCATTGTGTTGTCGACGAGCTCACGACTTGGGACGTAATTCCGGCTCCCCTCGCCCCGCTTCGGGGAGATGGGCTGGGGGTAAGGGGTGGATTGGAATCGTGACGTTAAGAAACACTGCCGCGCCCGATCGCCTGAGGCGATTAAACTCGCGCGTGCCACGCGCGCAAGGTCCCAACCTATTGGCCGCCATCATCCGCGACCGCTCTCGACAGCCGAACTTTGCGACGCAACGCTGAAATCATCCTCGAACTTGCGCGTGCGGATTACAGAAGTAAGCCACATAGCGAAACCACGCCCCTCACCCCCAGCCCCTCTCCCCGAAGCGGGGCGAG
>JBGSHH010000540.1:0-6557 GCA_041752355.1 Pirellulaceae bacterium
CCACGAATAGCTCGGTGATTACCGTTAGACGTAACACGACTGGCACGCAGGCTGAACCAATAGAATAGTTGGCTCAACACCAATAACTGCGGCGGATTGTCGACCACCCGGCCTAGCCCGTGCGGAACGAGCACGCGCGGCGCGCTGTAGCGATCTTTGCCGCGGAGATGCGGATTGTATGCGGCCGATGGCACCGCGATTGGATTGTCTTTTGAAGAGGTCGTTGCCATAATGAATGGACCTTTTGGTGAAGGTGTTGAGGATTTAGGAAAAGGGCCGGCGGCCAACGCCGGCCTTTTTCGTTTAGTGGGATAACTACGCGGATTGCTTCGCCCGCTTCAGATTCTTAGTTGTACGAGCCGTTGGGACGGCTCGTAGCAAGCACAAGGCATCGCCTCGACGATCCCTTCATGCACCAGCGGCAATAGTTCCGAAGGATTGCTTGGCTTTCTTGGCTCTTGAAAATATTTTGTTTCTCCAGAATGGACTGCTACGAATGTTGGACAAGGCAGGGTGATTGCGACGGCCAGATCGGCAGCTTCGATTTGAACTGAGCTGATTCGGTCATTTTCGAAATTCATTGCCGAAGCCTCACTTGTAGAAAACGGGCTGGTACTTCTCTCGCTTTTGCTTCTTCGCTGGCTTCGCCTGTTTAGGCTGCGTGCTGCGGCTTACAATGAACGCTTGCAACGCTTCATCGGTGAATCGCCACGACTTTCGCCGGGCGTTGGGAGACGTCGAGACGTCGACGGCGACTAAGTCGCCGGCGTGGACCAGATCTAGAATGCGATCTGGGCTTACGCCCAGGAACGCCGCGGCATACTTCGTATTGCGCAGGGGCGTACGCAACGAGTCGTCCGGGGCGGGACGGGTAGACGGGGACATGGCAGTTAGATTTGAAACGCGATCGTCTCGTAACGTTGAGGTTGCCGCCTCAACTACCAGCTACATCACCTTCGGAGCAGGGCGAATCGACCGGTGCGACCGGTAGGCTTCTCTCGCAGGTTTCGATGACCTCAAAAAGCCATCGTGCCTCTTCCCCAGCGAGTGGTTCGCCATTGCTGGCGATGAACTGTTATGGTCAGGGAGGGCAGCTGGACCGGTGTCAATTGTGCAGGAACGGGAGCTAAACGTCAATAACGGCAAATGTTTATCGGCGAACGACCCGCACGGTTGTCCGACTCTTGGGCTTTGCTGTTACTGGCTTTACTGGCGCTAGCGGCTTGGCGTTCTCCTCGATCGGGAACAACCAGCGCCGCACGTGATCGGCAACAGCTCGCAGTCGATCGTCTTCAATCGATTCAGTGTATAGTTCGCCCATGCTGTCCTCACTATGGCCCATGATGACGTTGATAGCAGGTTCATCTTTCGCGCCGCCCGCAATGGTGCGGAACGTGTGCCTCAACGCGTAAAAATTCACACCCTTCCTGTGAATGCCCAGTTCTTTTAATACCTTGGCCAATTCCTGCGAAACACAGTTTGTGTACGAGTCGTTTTTTGTCCATGTCGTACCGTACTTCGTCACAAACAATGCACTCGCCGCCGCCTCTGTCTTCGGCTTGGGACGATTGGCGATGTAGGCATCGATTGCCTGCTGCGTTTCAGGCCACAGCGGACAGCGTCGAGCTACACCTGTTTTTGGCCGCGGATAATCAAGCCATCCATCTTTGATGATTGCCAGCGGAAGGCCGGCCACATCAGCATTTCCCATGCCGGCGTTGATGCCTAACAGAATCATGGCTTTCAGTGCAGAACCCGCCTTTTCGAGCAGAGCGAGGATATCAGCGGCTTCAAACATCTTCTTGCCACGCTCGAGCACCTGCGAGGCTCGATACTTCCGCATCGTCTTTTTATCTGCACGCTTGAACAACGGACCAACTCGCACGGGCCGATCGATCAGGCCTGCGTCATAGAGGTATTTGAGCCAAACCCGTGTACGTTGGATTTCGCCACCAACTGCCACGATGCCGAGGCTCTTCGCCCACTTGGCTTTCAGGCCTTCGAAGTCCTCGGCACGTAGGTCGAGCACCGCACGCGTTTTGCCGAATCTGGCGACCACATCGTCAATGGTGCCTTTGTAATCCTTCCAGGACATCAGCTTGAGTTCACCAGCATCGACCTGTTGCTGTTTTGCAACAACAAATCGGTCACAAGCTTCACCAACCGTCAGCCGATCATCTTTGATGCTAGGCTTTCGCCCAGCCAGGAGGTCATCTTTGACACGCAGCCATTCTTCGAGCACCTCCTCTTTGGTCCCCAAGAAGTAGTGCGTTTTGCCGTTGATTTTTTTGCACCAGCGTTGGTCGGATTTTCTGAACGTGAGGGGAAAGACCTTGAGTTTCGTCGCCTTCGATTTGCTGCTAGACTTTGCCATGTTGCACCCAATGCTTGACGGTGGAAGGTGTGACAGACACTCGGCGGATATCAGCCGCCGGGTGTCAGTTTTGACGCCAGTCATTGTACCGGGTGTCAAAGCGGGTGTCAGCGAGGCGTATCGCTTCGCCAAATAAGCGATGTAAGTTATTACTGAAAAACAACTTAGGGCCCGTAGCTCAGCGGTTAGAGCAGGGGACTCATAATCCCTTGGTCGAGTGTTCGAATCACTCCGGGCCTATTTCTTTCTTCGTCGAAAGCCTGACGGAGGGTGGCAAGCGAGGGGGCGGCATTTTGCTTGACGAAAAGGGGCCATGGTGCCGCCTTTCTTCTCACTGCGACGTTGCTCGTGGGGGCTGTTTTGCCTTGTGTTTTGCCTATTCAACTGGCATAATAGCACCCACCCGAAAGAACAGTCTCGCTGCCTCTCACCCTCCTCGGTGCCGCATGGAATTGAGCGCTCGACATCGCAAATCGCGACGGAAGCTTTGGCAGTTTGAACGCCTGGAAGCGCGCTGCATGCTAGCGGCCGCCGTGAATATCGAGCTGATGACCAATGGCGTGGATGCCGATGTGCCCAACGGTCCTGACCTGCATGCCGGCGATACGGTCACCTGGACCTATCGAGTGACTAATCCCGGAACAGTGCCGCTAAGTAACATCGAGATCAGCGACGATCATGGCACGCCCGGCAATTCGCTCGATGATTTCGCCCCGACGCCGACGGAATCGACTTGGCAAGGGACGATGGGAACGTTGGAAAAGACATTTGCAGGCATGCGCGTGGGCCACTTCACCAACCATCCCACGCTGCCGTATGTTTACGCGACCATTCCCACCACCAACAGCGTCGCTATTATCAACACGGAAACGTTGGAAATTGTCGACGACGTGTTCATAGGTTCGAACCCCTTTGGACTAGCGCTATCGCTCGATGGGACACGACTTTACGTCGCCAATTCCACGTCGAGCTTCATCGGTGTACTCGACACCACCACGCTGACCACCCTGCCCAGCCTACTCGTACCCGAGAAGCCACGTGACATTGCCGTCGGTGCCGATGGTCGATTGTTCGTCGTAGGCGAAACACACTTGATGCAGATCAGTCCCACGACGGGACAACGGATCGGTCCCGATATCGATGGCGTTTATAGCGGAGAGTTGGCGATCAATGCCGATCGCACACGACTCTACTACGGCACTTTCGGCCTTTCGCCAGCAACGCTCAGCCAATACGATCTCACCGTCGACCCGCCCCAACTCCTGCGTCGCGTCGGCGATGGTGCCGCCAATGGCCAGGACATCGAGCTCAGTCACGATGGTAGTTTCATTTCGTTCGCCGCGGGTTATGGTCAAGGTGGTTATCGCATCGCCAAGTATCGCACCAGTGATATGGTCATCTTGGGGACGTTCGATACCGGTGCCTATCCGCGCGAGATCACCTTTAGTATCGACGACACACGCGCATTTACTACGAGTCAGATTGGAGAAGGCCTGATCGACGTGTGGGATACCACGACGTTTCAGAAGTTGACCACCATTAACACCGGCGAGGACGAAGTGCAAGAAATGTTCGTGAACTCCAACGGACAGCAACACCTTTTCTCGGCTTACGTCCCCAATCTCAAGGTCTATAGTATCGGACAAAGCATCGTCACGAATATCGGCGATGTCAATCATAATCTGTTGCTCGATCCAGGCGAAACCTGGACGTATAACTCCAGCAGTACCGCGACGCCGGGGCTCTTTCACAATGTGGCGAAAGTGAATGCCACAAGCTCGGTCGATCCCCAAGTCCAGGTCACCGATCAAGATGGCAGCTACCACCTGGTGAACCCGGGACATATATCGCTGACGTCGCTGGCGAATGGTCAAGCGGTGTCGAATGCGCCGGGACCTTCGATCGCCTCAGGCAATGAAATCGTTTGGACTTACCTGCTCGCCAACCAGGGAAGCGTTCCCATGGCTAGCGTGCAACTGGTCGACAACGCAGGAACGGCAGCCGTTTCCGGCGATGATTTCTCCCCGACCTATGTCTCTGGCGACATCAACACCAATGGCATCCTGGATGTCGGCGAAACTTGGGAATATGAATTTGCCGCAACGGCAGGCATCGGCAACTACAGCGGCGCCGCTCAGGTGAGCGCGATCGTGGTGGATGAAGCGGGGACGCCAATTGACGGCATCCCGGTCATCACAGACAGTGCGACGAGTCATTATTTTGGCGTGAACCTGCAACTGCATGTCGAATCGACCGTCAACGGTCTCGATGCCGATCTGCCGACAGGCCCTGAAGTGTTCGTCGGCGCTGAGTTGAGTTGGACGTATTCGGTCACCAACCAAGGCACTGTACCGCTCACCAATGTGCAATGGGCAGGTGAAGGCAACATTGTGCCTGTGGAACACGCCACGCCCCCAGTAGCGCGCGGCACCCTGGAAAAGAAATATGCGGGGCTAGGTGCCTCGAGTTTCCTAGTGCATCCGACACTGCCCTATATGTATGCCGCTGTAAAGTCGAGCAACAGCGTGGCGATCATTAATACACTTTCGCTGGCTGTCGAAGATGAGATCTTCATCGGCTCCAATCCTGAAGGGATGGCGCTCTCGGTTGATAACACGCGTTTATATGTGGCTAACTCCACTTCGACATTCATCGGCGTGTTGGACACGGTCAACCGTGTGACCCTGCCCAGCTTGCAAGTGCCGGAGAAGCCACTGGATGTTGCGGTGGGAGCCGATGGACGATTGTTTGTCGTTGGTGAAACGCATTTGATGCAGATCGATCCCCTGACCGGGCAACGCATGGGGCCGGATATCGATGGGGTCTATAGCGGACAAGTCGAGATCAGTCCCGATCGCACCCGTCTGTACTACGCCAACTTTGGGTTGTCCCCTGCCACGCTTAGCCAATACGACCTCACCGTCGATCCACCGCAACGTCTCTGGCAAGGCAGCGATGGGGCCGCCAATGGCCAGGATTTAGCTGTCAGCCACGATGGTTCGTTTGTGTCGTACGCGGCGGGATATGGTCAGGGTGGCTATCGCATCGCCAAGTATCGCACCAGCGATATGGCCATGCTCGGAACTTTCGATACCGGTGCCTATCCGCGAGAAATTACCTTTAGCCCCGACGACTTGATCGCCTATACCGTTCACTCCACGCAGCCAGGATTGATCGATATTTTCAACGCCAATACGCTTTTGCCGCAGACCGGAATCAGCACTGGGCAGGAGAGTCCGACCGAACTGATGGTTGATCGACTGGGACGGCATATCTTCGCGACCGTTGGATCGGAACTGCGAATTTACGCAACAGGACGCGATTTGCAGGCGGGAACGTATTATGAGGGAGATCTCAATCGCAATGGTTTGCTCGACCCAGGCGAAACCTGGAACTACGTAAGCACCAGTCAGGCGAAAGCGCGGCAGAACGCTGTCATCACCACCGCGACTGCCACCACGCAAGGCAGCGAATCGCTCGCCGCCTTCGGCTCCGATCCGACGCATTACTTCGGCATTACGCGTCTGCAAATCCTAATCAGTACCAACGATCAACCGATTGCCCCCATCGCCACGGTCGTAGCAGTCTCTGTCTCGGATGATCGTTTTGAAGTGCTGGGGGGCCAATTGAAGGTTAGGCCTGGCAAGGTCATTTCATTGGCCGACGAAGGGCTCGTGCTCGAGATTCGCACCAACGACGATAGCCACGCCCTGGTACAAAAGTTTGTCATTTCCGTCACCGCGGATCCGACCCCCTGGCACAATTCCAACCAAATGGGCGATGTCGATGGCGACGGTGTGACCGCTCCGATTGATGTCTCGCTGATTCTCAACGAGCTCAACGCCATTGGGCCCTACACATTAGTCTCGCGCGACTCGATTTTGATCGCGCGTTTTGTCGATGTTGATGGCGACGGCAAACTCGCTCCGCTCGACGCCTTAACGATCATTATTTTTCTGAATTCCGGAGCCAATGGTGAAGCCCGCGGCGAACCGAACACATTCTTTGCCGGAACCTGGATCGCTTCGCCTGAAGACCTGACGATCCCATCCGTGACTGCGCCCACAACGACTAACGAAAATATTGCCAATCTGGCGACGGATGAATTCTTCCTGGGCTGGGAAGATCGACTTGCGGACGCGGTGCGTTACGATTTTCCTAACTCGACGGAACTCGAACTGCC
>JBGSHH010000541.1:0-11775 GCA_041752355.1 Pirellulaceae bacterium
ACCGCGTCGAACTCACCGGCGGCGGCGCGGGTCATCAACGTATCGGTCGGCAGCGGGCCAGTGAGATTCAAGCCTTCGGTAATCCCGCGCTGCACCGCCGGCGCGATGATGCGAATCTCTTCATCACCAAACAGTCCTTCTTCGCCAGCATGGGGATTGAGCGCACAAACACCGATCCGCGGCGCGACGCTGCCGACTTCATCCCCAAACGCGCGCATCACCGCATCCGCCAATCGCGCCTTCGCCAAAATATTCTCTTCCGTCAGCTCGTCCCAAACTTTGCGCAGCGCTGTATGCAACGTGACATGCGCCACGCCAAGACCAATGCGACCATGCACGCGCTCGCCATGAGCGAGATACAACATCATGGCGACTTCCGGCACACCGCAAAGCTCCGCCAAGAGCTCCGTATGGCCAGGATAGTCGTGACCGGCCGCATGCAAGGCCGCTTTATGCAACGGCGCGGTGACAATGGCGTCGACTTGCTTGGCGAGCGCAAACTTCGTCGCCAGTACGAGCGCGTCGTAGGCCGCTTGACCACCGCGCGCGTCAATTTGCGCCGGCGGAGTTTCGTCCGCGGCAGGCGAGCCACAAGCAAGGCAGGGGAGGGTGGTCGGATCGGAGACAGCCTGCGCAAGATCGCTCACCTCGTGAACGCGCACCTCATTGCCTAACAACTGCGCGGCTCGCCGCATGACGTTGGGGCGACCAATCACCACCGCGCGGCACAGATCGTGAAACGCAGGCTGCCGCCAGGCGCCGACAATCGTCTCCGGTCCAATGCCTGCGGGATCGCCCATCGTGATGGCCAAAAGTGGCTTATTCATGTCGTCGATTATAGCTTCGCGCGCGATTCATCGGCAGGGGACCGCTGGTCGCTGAGCGACTCCCGGCATACACTGTGTACTGCATTGCCTGACGTTCCTTCCTCCCGCCGAGTACTCCTCCCTTGGCCCGTATTTTTCTTGGCTTGGCTGCCTTTTCGTTTGCCCTGTTGTTGCTCAACATCGCGCTCGGTTTGTGGACCGGCGAGTATGGTGAAGCGGCCGATCGCATGGTGGCCGCTAGTCGCGAAGCGGTGCAACTGGAAAGAAGCGGGAGCACTGATACCGACGCACTCGTCCAAGCCAAAGCGGCGCGCGATACGGCCATGCAAGAACTCGCGCCGCTACGAAGTCGCACTTCGATACACATGCTCGTTGGCATTACCGCGTCGCTGGTGACGGTGCTGGTCAATAGCATCGCCGTGACCTACTTCATTGGCACCAGTCGTTGGTGTCGCGAAGTGGTCGATGCGTATCATCTCGATCCGGAACTGGCGGACCGCAGTTTGCAACTCAAGCGTCGCACTTTTCCCTGGGCGCTGCTTAGCATTCTCACGATCATTTTGTTGGTGGGACTGGGTGCCTCTTCCGATCCTGGTGCTAACATCGCTTCACATCTCACCTGGCGCACGTGGCATTTCATGTGCGCAATTCTGGGAACGATGTTCATCGGTTTTTCGTTCTGGGTGCAGATCAAGAACGTCGGCGCGAACTATCGGATCATTCAAGCCATCACTGCCGAAGTGCATTGCATTCGCGCCGAGCGCGGTTTGGAAACCTAAGTCACACAGCCAACTCGTAGGGTGTGCGCAGCACACCAAGCTCATGCGCGCCGTCGTACAACGCGTTTCTCAAGCCAGTGTCAAGGTTGCCGATGAAGTCGTCGGACAGATCGAGCACGGGCTGCTCGTACTGCTCGGCGTGGCACCCACTGACACCGCTGCCGATGCGCGGCAACTGGCTGACAAACTCGTGCAGCTGCGCATCTTTGAAGACGACGCTGGCAAGATGAATCGATCGCTAGCGGAGCAGGGGGGCGCCATGCTGGTCGTGAGTCAGTTCACGCTGTATGGCGATTGTCGCAAAGGACGCCGGCCGAGCTTTGTGGGTGCCGCGCCGCCAGAGCTCGCGGAAAAGCTTTATCAAACTTTCGTGGCCGCCGTCGCGCTGCAAGGCATTCGTGTCGAAACCGGTCGCTTTCGCGCCCAGATGGAAGTCGCGCTCGTGAATGATGGCCCCGTGACGCTGATCATCGACGCGCCACACTAACCCGAAGCGTCAGCGAGTCTCCCCTGGATTTCCTCGCTGACGCTTCGGGTTGGTATGTCCCGTTCGTAGCGCGCCGAAATCATCAGCTAGCGACATCACGGCGGAGCGCGATGAATACTTTATTGCGTACTCAACGAGGCACACTGGTCGCCGGTTGATTCGCTTGCGAGGGATCGCTTGGCGTATTGAAGGGATTGTTGCCTGCAGGCGTGAACGGCTCGCTAAATGTGGCCGGCGCTACACTTTGTTGTGGCGCCAGCGGCGATCCGCCATCCAACGGCGCGACCGACACATCCTGGGCGAGCGAAGGCGAAAGTTGATCGCGCGGAACGAGCTTCCAATTCTTCCCTTCCAGGCGTCGTTCAATTTTCTGAATCTTGCCAAAGACATTCCCCATCGCCGCGCGGGCGAACTGCGGTGCGCCGTGATCGCCCAAATCGAAACGTTCCATTAACACCGGATCACCCAGCGCGAGCAATCCGACAATCACCAACTTGGCATACACAGAGATATTGCCGAGCATGCTGTCGCCCCAGAACTTGACCGCCGTGCCGAACGAACGCTTGATGCGCACCGCGCCACTGGGACCAACTTGAAAGCTCCAGATCTCATCCACTACTAGGTGCGACATGAACCCTAGCACCACGCCGCAAGCTTTGAACGCGCGGATATTGAGATCTTCGCCGGAGGCAATTAAGAATGTCAGTAAACCGGCTACGGCGCAAGCCGGAATGCTATGCCACATACCGCGATGCACCGTGAAGCGTTTGAAGATCGCCGCGACGCCAAAGCGCATGACGCAATAGATCACGATCGCCGCCGTCGCCATTCCTTCTTCGGTCCAGCCGAGATGGCGAAAGCGATTGATCATCAGCATCGGCACCGCTGCCGAGATTAAGGAGATCATTTCGCGCACCGGTGTGCCCGAGTCGCTATCCAAGTCAGGCAACATGCCTGCAATGCTGCACAAGCCCCCTGCCACGATGCAGCTATCGACTGGCGCGCGAAACACGACCAGCGCCGTGGTCGCATAACCAATGCCTAGCACGGTGCTCACGGAGATGTGTGTTTTGAAACCGGCCATCGACGTTCGTCCTTGAACCTGGTCAGCCTGCTAGCAGCCGCGCGACGGCAGCGGCGCGAAGTGTAACGAAAGTTGCCCTTCTTCCCAAGATCAACTCAATCTGCTCTGGGGCAAAATCGCACGCCTGACTATACTTCGCCGCCGCGCGGACTTTGGTTCGCAAGCGTGTTGTGGAATTTCCGACTTCAGCCCCCTACCCAATCCCATGCAGTCCTACGATCTGTACATGTTGATGATTGTGGTGGCGACCACGCTTTGGGGCCTGTGGAAAGGCTTCGCCTGGCAACTGGCGTCGGTGACGTCGGTCTTTTCAAGTTACGGCCTGGCGTATAGTCTGCGCGCGCCGGTGGCGAAGATGATCGATGCCGATCCGCCGTGGAACATGTTCGCGGCGATGTTGATTATCTACGTGCTGATGTCGATCGTCTCCTGGGTGGGCTTTGGCTTGATCGCGGAGATGATCAACGGGCTAAAGCTCAAAGACTTCGATCGCCAACTCGGCGGCTTGCTCGGCGCGGCCAAAGGGGCGCTTGTCTGTGTGATCGTGACGTTCTTCGCGGTGACGCTCGCCGGTCCCGCCCAGCAGCAGAACATCTGCGAGTCCCGCACGGGACGCTACATCACCGTCGCGCTGCGAAACTCCGGCGGACTGATCCCGCCTGAGATTCACGCCGTGGTCGATCCGTATCTGACCACCCTCCAACAAAAGCTCGAACAGCACCCAGGCGAGCATCCGTCAGAACTCGCGACCAACCAGCCATCCCCAACGCCGTCTCCGGTCGATCTGGCGGTTCAAGCGGCAGGGGAGTACGCGCGGGAATATCTGCCGCAATATGTCGCGCGGCAGTACGAAGATCCCCGCTACGCCGACCCACGGTATGACCCCCGTTACGACCCGCGCTCTATCGATCCAAGATACTCCGACGCACGCTATACCGACCCACGCTATGCCGACCCACGCTATGCCGACCCGCGATACTCCGAACCACAGTATTCCGACCCGCGCTACAGCGACCCCCGTTACGCCAATCCGCCCTCTTATGACCCGCGCTATTCCGACCCGCGCACGGCGTATCCCAATACTTACGATCCCCGCTATGACGACCCCCGTTACCAGCCCAACTATGCACAACCCGTAGCTCCGCCAGCCTATAACAATTCGCCGTACAACGCTCCCTATCAACAGCCTTACAACCAGGAAGCCGCTCCCGATCCACGCTATCAGCGACGCTAGCGATCGCCGCCAGCAGCGGAGCAGTGGCCCGCCACGCCTGGAAAAGCCGATTTGCGTATTTCCGGGCAAAAACAGGACTCTCAACCGAACATAACAAACATTATCGGACGTTGCAGCTAGCGGCCTGGTCTCAGTAAGAACACGGGTTTCCCGTTGCCCAGAATGGGCACGGTCGATAGAGTTTTCAGACACGTGAGCAGTTCCCTAACGATGATTGCTTGCGTCACTCCACGCGATCCGTCGCGAGGAGTTGGCCAACCAGGTGCAAACTGGTTGGCCTATTTTTTTGGTCCGGGTAAGGCCGGTACGCCGCTCTGCGGTCGTTGCTCGTTTCACTGGGCTCACAGCGGATTCCCGCTTACCAGCTTGTCGCGTTATCGGCATTTCTCACCGTTGGCGTCAACATCAATTTCGCTCTGCCGCCGTCAGCACGAGCTTCAACGCAGCCAGCGGCAACGCACAGAGATACACGAACGCTTCCGCACAGATGCCCATCACGACGAGCCACACAACGGCTTCAATGACACTTGGCATTTTCCTTGCTCCGCTGACGCGATCACGGGGCCGTGCTCGCTACGCTGCGACGCGGCCCGTGATCGCTGGACGCTTCACGCTCACGCCGCCGCCACATGACGACGAACCCGCGAACGCTCGATAATCAACTTGCACTCCGCACCCAATCCGGTTTCCATCCGTTCGACTCGCTCCATCAGTTCCGCGAACGTCGTCGGCGTACCTAGCACCGCCGCCGCTCGACGCAGACCATCCAGACCAATCGACGATGGCAACAACACCCGCCATCGCTCGCCGCACACGACAACCACCATTCCGTTTTGTTTGAGATTCACTTTCGCACTCCTTCCATGAAGTTAAACCAACCTACGCTCCGACTTCCGGCACGAACCGCCAGACGGCTTTCGTCGTCCACACCCACAACTGAAAGTTCCAAATCAAGAACAACGCCGCCGCCAGTTCACCGATAGGCACGAAATAATTGAGACGTGCGACCCACTCCACCAACACCGAAGCATCGTTTACCGTGTGCTCTGGGAAGTGGCCTACGAACCAAGTCCAGATCACATCAAGCCAGGATTCGAGCCAATCGCCTCCCAACCAATAAACGAAGTCCTGCAAGACTTTAAAAATCCATTCGAACATGATGGATGCCTTTCTTAGAAATGCCTCCTTTGAGTGAACTAGGGAGGCGGTTAGCAACGAGCTGCACCGCCGCCAAGTCTGGGAAGCCTGGTTAACGCTTCGTTCCTACGGAACATTTCCACGTTCATCGCCTCGCGGAGCCGACCGTGTACCGACGGTGTTCGCGAAGCCGTTTGTTTTCTCGCTGACGCTCGCCGCTTTGCCGACGACGACGACGCCGATTCATTCATCGCTAACGCGATCGCTGCTACGCAGCGGCCAGACTCGCAGCTTGCGAACGCATCATTTCCAACGTGAGGTCTAAGCCTGCCGGATTCGAGAGAGCGAACGTCAACGCCGCTAACCCTAGTTCCGCCTGGCTTGCTCCTCGCATGCGTGAAGCCTCCGCCCACGCCGCCTTCATCCCGTAGCCGCACGGGATGTAAACCTTCTCCGGCATTTGCCAGAAGATTCTTTGCCCACGTCTTACGCACATCGCTCCGCCCTTTCATGAATGTAGACACTCTTTGCCCAGTTCACCGACACATAATCAATTCCCTTTTGCCCGGTTAACAACATCAACCGCATCGCAACGGCAATCATCCTCTGCCGACTGAAATCACGTTCGTACGCGAACGCATCGAAGCGGTCAAGCAAATCCGGCTCCACAGACCCAAGGCCCGCACCCACTGACGCGCATGCCTTCTTCATCGCTCTGCCTTTCCTTATGCGGGACTCGGTTTTGGCAACCACGCCAACGCCTTCTCCCTCGTTTGTTCGACCGAACCAATCAACGACGACGGCACCGACGCCGCAATCGCCGTTACTTTCTCGTTGAACTTCGCCACGCCCAACCCGCCAAGCGTCGTGAATTCTTCGCCCGACCAACGAGCCAGGTCCGCTACGCTCTTGATGACAACGCCCGTTCTCGATGCCAGCGAAATCATCGTTCCCATTGCTTGCTGACGCAGCTTTTTAAGATCGACCGCGAGCGGTTCTTTACGCGGTGGCGTGACGCCTGGCACACCCACCCAGCCCGCGAATGTCTTGATTACATGCTTCCAAATCGCTGCGATCTTACTTCGATCTTGATGCCGATTCCGACGATCAGGCACATCGTCAACGAGCCGGAAATACTCAGTGGTTGCCCATTCGGCCATCGCCGCCAGCTGCGCAACAAGTTCCTCGTAGGTGTCAACGTGGAATTTCTCGCGGAGGATTTCCCGATGCAATTCGAACTCGACGCGGAAGGCATGTTTCGGCTGCACGCCACCCCAGCGACGATCAATCATCAACGCCAGCTTTTCCGGCTGATGTTGCACTTCGAGCAGCTTGTCATAGATTCGCACCTTGACGGGATTCGTCGTCAATTGAATCGTCGCCGGAGTGCCGTCCTGTTTGTAGAACGCCTTCACCGCTTGGAAGCCTGCCCGCGAAACGAATCGACTGTTGGCAAGCGAGTTGAAGTCAACGTACTTCATGACTTCGCTAATCTTGCCGATGATGTCGGCACAGAGATCGACACGCGTAATTTGCTCCCGGAGCTTCACGAAACCGAGATGATCGGCGAAGCATCGAACCGAAGTGACCGCGTACGCGTGGCCGTGTTCGAGCAAGACGGTTCCCGGGATGATGACTCGCATCGTCGGAAACTTCTCGTCAACATGACGAGGCAATCGAACCGCGAATTGAATGCCCTGCCATTCCAACAAAAAGCGGAACGACGTTCCCCCGTAGCTACAGCCCTTCCCCTTCACGACGACGGGCGAGCCATCCACATCGCCCAGGATCGCCCGCCCTTCGTTGCCCGACTCCGCCGCCGCTCGACAATCTTCGAGTCGCTGGCGGAGCTTGCTGGCCTTGCTCTCGTTCCAACCGCCGAAGTAGCTGAACTCCAGCCAGTCGATTCCCCCTAGCTCTAGTCCCTGGCGATTACTGGGTCCCGTGTTACTAGGTATGGGACCCGGAGCCGAACCGAAAAATTCTCGACAATTTTTCGCAGTGGCGGAATTTTTTTCCGCCTGATACCCTGCCCTCTCCCGGTCGCTTGACGGCAGAATCGAACTCCCCACCGATGACGGCTTATTGAGACTGGAAACCAATGCCGTTTTCGTCATCGATTCGACGACAGGCACTTCGCTTGTTGATACCCCTGTTCGAACAACTACCCGCAGGCCACAAACATTATCGGACGTTGGAAAGTGGCTTCGTTCAAGGATACATGGCTCGCTTGACGAAGCTATTCGATGGTCAGATCGATCGATTCACTCGCGGCAAGGATGCTCGCTGTATGCACAAGCAAATGAAGTTCGTGGCGCTGCTAGCGCTGGCAATGATGGCAACCGCCGGCTCCCTGGCGAGCGCGCAAACCTTTGGCTTTAGCATTGGTGGCGGGCACGGATACCACCACCATCGACATTGCCCGCCGAGCTACTATTTTGGCTTCTCGTCGCCGCCGCCCGTCTACGTCTATCCGCGCTATGTCGCGCCGCCGCCTGTGACCTACGTCTATCCTTATGCGGCCGCGCCGGCACCCGTTGCTCCGGCCCCAGTCGCCGCCGCGCCGGCACCCGTCAACACCTGGAAGACCCGGACCGAACCGCGTGCCAACACGCTGCCAGTTTCCGAACGTCAGGTGGCGATCATTCGCAATCCGGCCAAGTCCGGTGGTCCGGTGGCGTTTGTTGTGGATGACGAGAAAGAAGTCACCCTGGACGAAGGCCAGTCACACGCGCTAGCCGCCAACGGCGGCTATCTGGTCGAGTTCGATCGTGGTGGCGATTTTGGCACCGCCCGCAAGACGCTGGGTCCCGGCGTGCATGAGTTTGTCGTTACCGACCGTGGCTGGGATCTAGTGAATCCGAAGGATCGCGTTCTGACCGCGACCAAACCGAGCGTTAAGAGTAACACCTTGCCGGTGCGCTAGATCGTCGTTGTTCGCGAACAACGACTATGCTGGCTCTTCCAAGAAGACGCCGATCTTGCGGAACTTCTGATAGCGCTCCTCGAGCAAGCGATTGATCGGCAGCCCGACCAACTCGCGGAGCGTCTTGATCAGATACATCTTCAGCCGCGCAGCCATACGATGATGATCGCGATGCGCGCCGCCGAGTGGTTCTTCCAGCACCGTATCGACGATACCGAACTCGAGCAAATCCTTCGATGTGAAGCGTAGCGCTTTGGCGGCTTTTTCCGCGTTGGCCGGCGTGCCACTTTTCCACAAGATACCGGCGCAACCTTCGGGGCTGATCACCGAGTAATAAGCGTGTTGCATGATGGCGACGCGATCGCCGACACCAATCCCCAGCGCGCCGCCGCTGCCACCTTCACCGATGACGACGCAGATGACAGGCGTTTCCAGTCGCGACATCTCAAACATGTTTTCGGCGATGGCTTGCGATTGACCGCGCTCTTCGGCACCGATGCCCGGATAAGCGCCCGGCGTGTCGATGAAGCAGACGACCGGCACGCGATACTTGGCGGCCATCTTCATCTTGAGCAGCGCTTTACGATAGCCTTCGGGATGCGCGCAGCCGAAGTAACATTGGCTGCGCTCTTTATAGGTGCGTCCCTTTTGATGGCCGATCACCATCACCTTGAATTGATCGAGCTTAGCGAAGCCAGTGAGCATGGCGCGGTCGTCGCCAAAGCGACGATCACCATGCAGTTCCACGAACTCTTCAAACGCCAGATTCAAATAGTCGCGCGTGTACGGCCGGTTCTTGTGCCGCGCAACCTGGACCATTTCCCAAGGCGTCAGCCGATCGTAAATCTCGCGCGTCGCTTCCGCCAAATCGCGGCGCAGCGCACGTAGCGTGTCTTCCGCCTCGGCGCTCTTGTCGTTCGATTGCTCGAGATCGCGTATGCGCACTTCCAGATCGTAGATCGGTTGCTCGAAGGCGAGTCCCGGTCCGCCGGTATCGCTCGATGGGGAGACAGTAGACATGGCTTGTGCTTAGTAGTCGGATTTCTTGTTGGGATCGACACCGCGCGGTCCGATCTTGGGCTTAAAGAGCTTGATGCCGCGAAGCTCTTTGAGAATTTCCCACATGCTGTCGGGACGGTGCTTGCGCTCTTTGGCCATCATGCGCGAAACCAGGTTTGCGGCCTCGGGTGTCACGTCGGTATTCACCGAGAGCAGCGATGGCACCGAAGCTTTGAGATGTTTTTCGAGTAGTTCATCCGGCGTGCTGCCGGTATAGGCCGCCTTGCCGCCGAGCAACTCGAACATGACGCAGCCATAGCTATAGACATCGGCCCGCTCGTCGAGTCCCAAACCTTTGATTTGCTCCGGCGACATGTAGCTACGCGTGCCTTGAATCTTGGCGCGCTTGAACCAACGACTGAGTTTGAAACCGGTGCTCTTACGTTCGGCGATGGTATAGTCAATGACTTTGACGTCCCCTTCCTCGCTTACCAGGAAGTTATCGGGCTTTACGTCGCGATGGATCCAGCCTTGCTCGTGAACGTAAAACAAACCTTCCGCCGCTTGTTCGATGATCCTTTGTGCCACGCGCGAGATGTCGGTCGTCCCTTCCCGCAACGCGATCTTCATGTTCTTGTTGTTCGCGAGTTCCAACACCAAGAACGGCAATTCGCTCTTCATATTGAGTTCGTACAAGCGAATCACATTGGGATGGCGAAAATCCTTGGCCACTTCCCATTCATGCCTGAGGAAGCCGAGTTCATCGGCGTTCTTCTTGAACGATGGCTGCAGCACTTTGAGCGCGTAACGCTGACCATCGGCTTCGTTTTCCGCTTCCCAAACTTGGGTGGTTTGGCCGGCGCGAATGAGTCGCGTTAAACGGTACGTTCCCAGGTAATCGCGACCACGTGACACGGCGGTGAATTCTCATCGAAGAGACACAAGATGCAGCAGATTTACGTCGCCCTACAGTCTAATCCATCGTCAAAGTCGGTGAAAGATGGGGGGTGCACACCTACGCTATGCCAACAGACGACCATACAATTCGCGAATCTGCGCCGTCATCACCTCATGGCGAAACGGTTGCTCGCAGCGAGCGCGACCGGTGGCTCCCATGCGATCGCGCAGCCTGGGATCGACGATTAGTTTCTCCAAGGACTGTACCAACGCTGGCACATCACGCAGGAGTCAGTGCACGGATTCCTCGATCGATCGTAATAAACAAGCGAGCAGAGTCGCCCAGTTTCCGTCGCGTTTTGAATCGATTGACCGTCTCGCCTTGCAAATGCTCGTAGCTCGTGTCGCACCGCTCGCCAGGAACATCGAGATAAGCATAGACGCTCGGACTGTGGGGCTTCGACCTAATTGTCACATCCAGCCTTGTACTACTTGGATGACTTACGTGGACTGAAATCCCCGCCGATGCAAGCGCATCATTTCGCAGTTCCTTGTCGGCCTTTTTGATGATCGAGCGAAATTGCAATTCGGTCTCATCGTTCTCGATCAAGACGCCAAAATCGACAACGAGACAGCACGCTTCGCCGTTTCGATCATAACCCCAATAAACGGGGTAGGCTCCATCGCCATGACCACTGGCGAACGCGATCAATCCATTGCCCTTCTTCGCTCCAAGAGAAAGCTTGGCGTGTAAGCCAACGGGATCTGTTTCCATTTGACCGGCGATATCGTCGGCATTTGCCTGGGAGACTTCTTCGCTTTGTCGCACTAACAGTTCCTGGTCGATAAAGCAGGCCGTCCCTGTATCGACTCCAACTCCGAAAAACTCTCCGACCTTCAAGTCAGCCAGGTTTTGGCCTTTCGTTGTTGCGAGCGAAAAGCGAGTTGGCTTTGCACTAGAAAAATGCAACATGGCACAGGCCACCCGTTCGTCTGACTTGTCAAGTTTTGCCAAGCAGGTTCGTACTGGATAGCTACCCGGCTTGATGCGCCGGCGGAATGGTGGGCACGTCGAGAAATTAAACCAACCAGGGTCGGCGACAACGATTCGTCCAGAAGGAACGTACAGCTTTCCTGCATTTATGGTTCTGGTTGAAACGAATCCGACCTTTGAAGCGAATCTGTTTGACGCACGAATCGCCTCGTTGAAATCGATTGGAAGACAAGTCAGTTTCCGTGTCATTTGCAGTTTGACCTATTCAACAAAACTAAGAATGCTCTAGCGCTACAGTAATCGTGCCATGAAACAACCTAAGCAGTGAACGAGGATTATCGTTAACGGCCTTTTACTTGTCCATTTTCACTTCAATAATCGCTGATACATCTCGCGCAATCGGGCCGTCAT
>JBGSHH010000542.1:0-2865 GCA_041752355.1 Pirellulaceae bacterium
GGATTCGCTCGACCGACTGATCGACCGGCGTTTCCTGGATGGTGCGGATGAATTCTTCGCCTTCGGCCGCCAATTGCTCCGGCGTCATCCCCATCGGCGAGACGTTCTCACTCTTTGGCGATTGAACGATTTCCACAGAAGGTGGAGTCGGAACCGGCGTTTCAGGTCGCTCCACAACTGGCTGGGCGTCCTCGGTTGGTACCTTGGCCACTCCGCTGTTCAGCCATTGCGAAACGGGATAAATCGCCAACAGCAGCGCCGCGGCCATTCCCGCCGACAGCACCCACCAAACCTTTTTATCGCTACGGCTATGACCGCTACTTGCTTGCTTCAGCGGCACGAGCATCGCCACAACAGGCTCATCCTGCTCGTCGGTAAGGGACGATTGCAGGGCGAGCGCGACTGTGCGGGCGGTGAAATCCGCCGACAGCGCAGGCGGTTCCCACAATTCCAACCCGGTGAAGAGTTGTTCTTGCGCCGCCAGCAATTCGCGGCAATTCTCGCAGGATTCGGCGTGCGTAAGGAGCGCGGCGTCGCTCTCGGGGCGCTGCCGCGCGTCGAGCAAATCCATTAACCGGGCTTCAAACTTTTCGCAATGCATGTCCCTGCTCCTGCCCCACACCTCGTTGACGCAAGAACTGCATCATTTCGAGCCGGGCGCGATGAATCCAAGTCTTCACCGTCCCCACGGGGCAACTTAATGTCTCGGCAATTTCCGCGTAACTGAGCTCCTGCTCGTGGAATAAAACAAACGCCTGACGATACTCCTCTCGCAGGCGGCCGAGGGCCAATTGCACCTCTTCGGCCATACTATGGGCAGCTTGCAAATCGACCGTCGCTCCCGCCACCGAATCATCGATCAAACTTTGCACGTTCGACCGCTTCATCCGATTGGACAGGGCAGTGCGGCAACGATTGCCAGCAATCGCCAGCAGCCACGGCTCGAAATCGCGCTCTTGATCCCAGCGATGCAGGTTTTTGAGCACCCGCACGAAGGTTTCCTGAGCAGCATCTTCCGCATCCTGTCGCTGGCCCAGCATCCGGTAGCACAGGCCAAATACCTGTCCCCGAAAACGTTCGACCAACTCCAGCATGGCTGGCTGTTCACACCGCAGGCAGCGGGCGACCAGTTGTCGCAAATCGTCGTTCAAGACGCCCATCTCCCCAGTGCTGCTAGAAAAGAATACCTGCCACGGCGGCGAAAGGTTTCAGAATTGCGAACAACCGGATTTCCCAGAAAGTGGGGGCTAGCGGCTGATCGTTACAGGGCATTCAGTCCCCGTCAGCCACCTATTCTACACCAGCCTGGGAAATCTTGTCCAAATCAGAATAGTTTCTTGGGGGAACAATTATTTGGCACAACGGGACAGCACTTTGGTGGGGCAGACATAACTATCTGCTCTTCTCTCGGCTTCCCCTTCTTCTGGGAAGATAGTGTTAAACGACAAAGGCGCGACCTGCTAACGCCGAACCTGACCCTTGGGCGCGGGACGATTCGGCGATGGTTTGAAATCCACGCCCAGCGCCGCCGCCAATCGCTCGCCAAGCCAATCGCATTGTGCGAGCGGTTGCCGCGCGAGCAAGCGATAGCTACGTCGCGCGACGATATCAACTCCCCAAGATGCAAAGCCACCGTCGCAATCGTCGCCATCATGGAGCTGCTTGAGGTATTGAACTTCGGCCCGCGAGCACGACCGACTACGCGATAGTCCCCACAGTTGCCTTGTCACCACGAATCGATCATCGGTAACGGCAAACACGGTTCGCCCCCACGCGTGCCATACGGCGAACCACGCGAAGTAGAGCATCGCGCACAGGCCTGCCAAGAACGACAGCGGCGTCCACCAGGCCCCAAAGACAGTGCGCCACAGATGCTCGGGGTGATAGATGGCGAAATAGAGCAAGCCAACAACCAGCGCGATTGCGACAATTGCAATGAGCACCAATTGGCTGCGCATGCCTTGTGATCGATAGACGATCCGCAACTCGCCGGAGTCCTCTTTCATGTCGAACCCGCTCGGGATGCGCACGACAGGTTGCTGCATGGTTGGGTTGTCCTGGAGCGAGTTTGTCCCGCCCGCGCAAACTTTACAGACGGATCTGCAGATCCCTCCTACGAATATCGCCCACTACATCTGCCAGTTCAACAGCGCGGGAAACAATGCGTCGTTATGCCCCAGCCGCGCGCAGCGGCACCAATCGACCAGATCGAGATCCCACCGCCGCGCGAGCGAAAGGAGTCGATCGTAAGTCTCCCGATCCAACGCGGTTTTGGGATATTTCTCGATGCCAATCACTTGCACTCGCCCGCCGGGCGCGATGCCGTAGATGCGGGGACCATTGATCGCCAACGCGAAGCCATCGACGATTCGCGCCTGCGCACCCTGATAGGTCACTCCGCCCACTTCGTCGGAGGCCTGAAGTGCTTCCGCCAACTCGGTCAAGCCCATGGTGTCCGCGAGTGGTGACGTGAGCGCCTTGCGCACATGGATCTTCCGCCAGCCGCTGCCGGTCGATTCATGCTCGTGAATGGCGCGAATCTGGGCGAGATCTTCCTCCGCTGCGCTCGCCAAACTGCGCGAGACGAATTCCAACTGTCGCCAATCGTCTTCCGCCAACACCAACTCGCGGCCCGTAAGCGGCTGATCGCCCACGCTAGGAATGACATCGCAAATCGATGGCAGGCTAAACAAGATTTCGCGCGGGTCGATCGATGCGATGCGCAGCATGCGCAGCGTGAGCGTTTGAGACTTCGCGAATTCGGCGCGCGTCTTGGGTTGCGCATCGACCACGCTCCAGTCGGCATTTCCCAAATGCATCGTTGTTGCCAACGCAAACGTCTCTGGCAAATCCGCAGGCGGAATC
>JBGSHH010000543.1:0-3332 GCA_041752355.1 Pirellulaceae bacterium
CGATACTATGCCGCTGGCTTGGGGCGCTTTCGCATCGCTGTCACGGCAGCCAATCTGGCAGGCGACAACATCGGCCTGCCACCAGCCGTGAACGATGCCTTGCTCGTCGCTGCAGATCAACGCACGCCCAATCAGGCGGCCACCCTGCGCGACTATTACCTCTCGATTGCGCCGGAGCTATCCGGCGCGCGGGCCGAGATCGAACAGTTGCAAAAGCAATTGCCTGCTTATCCCACGACGTTGGCGATGCATGAGCGGCCCAGCGAGAATCCTCGCCCGACGTTCCGCATGCATCGGGGTGAGTTCCTGCAGCCCAAAGAGAAAGTGGAAGCTGGCGTGCTTTCGGCACTCAATCCCCTGTCGCCACAAGTGCCACGCAATCGTTTGACTTTCGCGAAGTGGCTGATGAGCGAGAACAATCCACTCACGGCGCGCGTCACGGTCAATCGCCATTGGGGAACGATCTTCGGCCGCGGATTGGTGCGAACGACGGAGGATTTCGGCCTGCAAGGCGAATCGCCATCGCACCCGCAATTGCTCGACTATCTCGCGGTGGAGTTCCGCGAAGGGGGTTGGTCGATCAAGGACTTGCATCGGCTGATCGTCACCAGTAGCACCTATCGACAATCGTCGCGTGTTTCGCCGGAACTTGTCGAACGCGATCCGCAGAATAGTCTCCTCGCCCGTGGCGCGCGTGTGCGACTGGAAGGTGAGTTGGTGCGCGACAACGCGTTGCGTATCAGCGGGCTGCTCTCGCGTAAGATCGGCGGACCGAGTGTTTTTCCGCCGCAGCCCGCCAGCATCACGTCGGAAGGTGCCTATGGAGCGCTTACCTGGAATGTCAGCACCGGCGAAGATCGTTATCGTCGTGCTCTGTATACGTTTGCCAAGCGGACCACGCCGTATGCGATGTTGAGCGTCTTCGATTGCCCCAGTGGCGAAGCGAGTGTGCCGCGGCGCGAGATTTCCAACACGCCGCTGCAAGCGCTCGTGCTGCTGAACGATGAAGTCTTCGTCGAGGCGGCCCAAGTGCTCGGCAACGAGTTCGCAAAGTCGCCAGGCGATGACGTGGCGAAGCTCACCACGTTGTTTCGGCGCGTGGTGGTTCGTCCGCCGACGACTGCGGAGTTGCAACTGCTGGAGACATTCTTAACGAAGCAACGCGCGCGTTTAGCCAGCAAGGAACTAGATCCCAGCGCCATTGCCGGCCCCGGCGATAACGCGCTCGAACGCGCCGCCTGGACGATTATCGCCCGTTCGCTCTTGAACTTGGATGAAACCGTAATGAAGGAATAGCCTTTGGTAGGATGGATCTCCCGATCCGTCCCCGGTGAGCATGCTTCTTGCGCGATGCGCATGGAGGTGGGTGGGGAGCTACAATCCCAGCAATTTCGTCGCGTTCCCGTGCATAACCTTCGCCCGCACTTCCTCTGGCAACTTGATCTTATCGAACAACTCAAACTGCGGCACTGCCTGCTCGGGCGCAAGGAAATCGGTCCCAAACAGCAAGCGATCGGCGCGGCGGATCAGAAACTCGCGCCCAAACTTCTCATCGCGCGCGATGGCGTTTGCGCCGCTGCCGGCCGAAAGGTCGCCAAAGATATTCGCGTGTTTTTCCATGAGAGCATCGATCGCGCCGCCCGGCTGCACTTCGCGCTTGGGATAGCCGTCGAGTTCCGCCTGGGTCGTGCCGCCGGAGATCGACGCCCACCAACCTTGCGCGTGCCCGATGAAATTCACTGTGGGAAACGCCGCGAGCACTTTGGCCAGTCCTGGCAAGCCAGGTGTGTCCATGTTGCGCTGGTTATCCATGTGAAACAGCACGGGCAACTTCACTGTTGCGATCGCTTCATAGAGTCGCATGTTGCGGGCGTCATCGATTGCGATGCCGGTCTTGTGTTCTCCAAAGCCGCATGCGCCGGCATCGACCCATTTCTGCAGGATCTCCGTCAGTCCCTTGACGCCTCCTTGATAGCTCGTGCGCGGATCGATGCAGCAGAAGGGAATTAACCGCTCGCGATGCGGCTTGGTTTGCGCTAGCACGAAATCCGTGGTCAGCAAGTAACTCGACGACTCGGGCGAGACCAGCGGCAACACGGCCGCCTGACCGATGTCGTGCGCATCCATCCACCGCAGCAGCACTTCAGCGGTCAGCGGTTGCGTGGAGTTCCACGTTTGCCCGAGATGCGTGTGGATGTCGAAACGCTTGCCTTGCGTTTGCTCCCTCTCCCCGTGGGAGAGGGCCGGGGTGAGGGTTTTCCCTTGGGCATTCACCACTCCCGCCGTCAGCGCGGCCAAGGAACCTGCTAAGAACGCGCGCCTCGATGTAATCATGATGTTCACCCTTTGCTGGGAAGCATGGTCCACTCGCAAAATGTCGCTGCCTGACCGACGTACTGGCCCTGAGCGTCGAGCAAGTTCCAAACAATAGCCTGTTGAATCTCGAATCGTTTTCCCGTGCTGCTGATGCGAATGCCGCGATAGTCGTCCACATAGCCATCGCGCGTCGTGCGCTCCAGCAGTTTGGCCCGCTCGTCGCGATGCAGTGGTTCGGCAGTGAGGCGCGAAGGCATGGTCGTGAGCGTTGCCAGATCGGTCTCCCACAACTGGAGCGCGGCGCGATTGCCATAGCACAAGATCGGGTCAGGCTGCGCACCATGGGCCACCACGACAAACGGTGCGGCGTTCAGTCGTTCTGCTTGTTCCTCCGGCGTTCCTTCGCGCGCGATCAACTCCCGCTGCAGCCAACGGGCGTAGGAATCGAGCAGGATTTGCACAAAGGAGGCGTCAGGCATGTTGTCCTTCGTAGGCTAGGCTAGGCGAGCCGAGCCTGGTCAGTCGTGGTCTTGGTGCGGCGCGTCAACGAACAATGTTTGCGCGACGTCGAACAGGATCGATTTCAACACGAGTGGTTTCGTAACCACTCCGCCCACGCTCGGCTCGCGAGGGCTACTTCAGCGGTTGCACATCCGCCTGCGCGGCATTCAAACGCAGTACATACACTTCGCAATCCGTGTCGGTTGCCCAGAACAATTTACGTTGGTCATCGTACTGCATCCCTAGCGACACGTTGCGTCCTTTGAGACCACTGGGATCATCGCCGGTAATCTTGAGCGTGACCCAGGCATTCTTTTCTGGATCATACGCTGGCGTGCGACGCAAGCCGCTCTCGTCGTGCGGCAACGTGCAACCACATAGCAGCAAATCGTTGGCCGCGTCATAACGAATCTGGCAAAGATACGAAACCTGGTGGGCGGCTGCGGCATTGTCCGGAGTCAGTTTAGTGACCGCTTTGGTTTTCAGATCCAGCGCGTGAAGTACGCCATCATACT
>JBGSHH010000544.1:0-4253 GCA_041752355.1 Pirellulaceae bacterium
ACGACATCTTGCTTGGCGTTTACGAAGCCGTCAGCAGCACTACATTGGCTTGACCAAACGAATGCAATTAGCACAAACTGAATCGGAACAAGACGACGAAAGAAACGCGGCAAGTGAGAGTTCCTTACACGAAAGGGTTCAGCTATTCGATCGTCATTTTGCCTACGGGATAGTCGATATACAAGGAACAATCTCGCAGCAAACCAATCCCGAGCAGTGGAAACTTGCCTTCATTCTCGATGACTTCCACAACACGTTCGCTACCGAGCCAATCAATTCGACAGGCATAGGTGCTTCATACAACTTCTGCGCCATCCGCCAACCCTGCACGAATCGCGCCGGACTGAGGCAAATCCAAGTCCTCAATGATCTCGCGCGATACGACAAGTTCTCCGGTAAATGCGGTATCAACCCAAACGGAAAGCTCTCGTGGCGGACTGCCATCAGGACCACAAAGACGGAGCACCAACAGTGCGCGACCGAACTTGTCGACAACGCCATCCACAGCGATGTTATCCTATTTGCACGGCGGCGGTTTGCCCGATTCGGATCACATAGAACAATCGATCAGCGTGAACTCGACGCGCCGCTTCGATAGCCGCCGAAAGCGTAATGCCCAGAAAGTACTCGCCTGAATCTGGATCGATAGCGACAAACTCGTGGAGATGGTTCGCCTCCAAATGACTCTTCAAACGTGATTCGTAACACGCTTGGCCCTTGCGGGCCAGTTCGGTCGATACAGTGGAAGGCATGGCAATTTCCTCGCTAAGGAAAGCTTAGCAAATAATTCCCGCGCAGGCCAACCTACGCCCCTTTGCGATCCTGCCGCCGCCGATCCGATTCTTTCAGCAAGATCTTGCGGATGCGGATCAGCGAGGGGGTCACTTCGACAAACTCGTCGTCCTCGATGTATTCCAGCGCAGTTTCCAGCGACATCTTGCGTGGCGGCTTGAGCAGGATATTTTCGTCGCTGCCGCTGGCCCGCATGTTGGTGAGTTTCTTTTCTTTGGTGGGATTCACGGTCAGGTCGTTCTCGCGGGAGTTCTCGCCGACGACCATTCCTTCATAGACTTCGTCGCCCGGCGCGACAAACAAATCGGCCCGTTCTTGCAGCGTATTGAGCCCAAACGCCACCGCTTTGCCATTGGCCATCGAGATCATTACGCCGTTGGCGCGGCTGGGAATTTCTCCTTCGATAGGTCGATAGCCAGCGAAGCGATGATGAATGACCGCCGTCCCTTGTGTGGCGTTGAGCATGCGCGTCCGCATACCGATCAAACCACGGGCGGGAATCATAAAGTCGAGGAACGTGTACTCGCCATGCACCGTCATGTGCAGCAACTCGCCACGACGCGCACCGACCATTTCCATCACCGGACCAAGCTTATCGCTTGGTACTTCTACTACCAACGACTCAAACGGCTCTTCTTTCACGCCATTGTTCGTGCGAATGATGACCTGCGGCTTGCCGACGGACAGCTCAAAGCCTTCGCGGCGCATCGTTTCGATCAACACCGCCAGATGCAGCACGCCACGCCCCGAGACCAAGAACGCATCGCTGTTTTCTTGCTGGCGCACGCGAAGCGCGACATTGCGCTCGAGTTCGCGCATCAGCCGATCGCGCACTTGACGGTTGGTGACATACTTACCTTCCCGTCCCGCCATCGGCGAGCTATTAATCGTGAAGAGCATTTCCAGCGTCGGCTCATCGACCGCCAGGCGAGGCATCGCGCGGCGATGTTCGCGAGCGCAGATCGTGTCGCCGATCTCGATGTCTTCCAGGCCGACCAATGCCACCACATCGCCAGCGGTCGCTTCAGGAACCTCGATGCGGCCGAGGTTCTCAAAGACCATCACCTGCGTGACTTTCGCTTCCGTGACTTTGTCGTCCTTGTGCATCAAGGCGACGGTTTGACCCTTCTTGACCGACCCGGCTTGAATGCGACCAATCGCGATGCGGCCGACGAATTCGGACCAATCGAGCGTGGTGACGAGCATTTGCAGCGGCAGATCGGGATCGACATCGGGACCAGGGATCTCTTTGATTAACATATCCAAGAGCGGCTTCATCGAATCGCCGGGCTTGGTGAAGTCAGCCGTCGCATAGCCTGCGCGCCCACTGGCGAACAAGTGGGGGAAGTCGTGCAGATGTTCGTCGGCGCCGAGTTCCATCAACAGCTCAAATGCACTTTCCAAGACTTCGTGCGGCCGCGCGTCGGGGCGATCGATCTTGTTCACAATGACGATCGGTTTAACGCCAAACTCCAGCGCCTTGGCCAATACAAATCGGGTTTGCGGCAGGGGTCCTTCGGCGGCATCGATCAACAGCAACGCACCGTCCGCCATGCGAACCACGCGCTCCACTTCGCCACCAAAATCCGCGTGGCCTGGGGTATCGATGACGTTGATCTTCACCCCCTCATAGGGAATTGCAATATTCTTGGAAAGGATAGTGATCCCCCGCTCGCGCTCCAGGTCGTTGCTGTCGAGGATGCAGTCCTGGGTGAGTTGGCTGTCGCGATACTGGCCACTTTGGCGCAACAGGCAGTCGACCAGCGTGGTTTTGCCGTGGTCGACGTGGGCGATGATAACGATATTCCTAATGTCGCTGCGACGCATGTGTACTGGCGATCCGGGGTGTACAAGTGAATCCCGTCATCCTAACAGAACACCCCGCGGGCACGGTAGGGCGCTTTGGACAGTACTCACCACGCTTCGGATCGAACTCGGCGACATTTTTCCCGAAAACAGCTAAACACAGGGGGCTTCACACGACCTTTACATCCCAGCGGCTTCCCCCTTGGTCTCAGAATTAGCTCGCTAGCGAACTGGCAAAAAGCCAAAGTGCCCATCACGCTCCGCGCGATGCCGCTAGACGCCACCTTCTGCGCGCTACCCACAAGACTCGCCACTAAGCTCAGCGAGTAGCTGGTAAATGGAGCATTCTCAGGCATACTTGGTGTTCATCACGCTCCGCGTGATGCCGCTAGACGCCACCTTCTGCGCGCTACGCACAAGACTTACCACGAAGACCAGCAAGTAGCCCGCAAGATCGAGAGACCCCAGGCATCACGCGGAGCGTGATGAGTACTATTTATTCAAATCCTTGGAAAGATGACGAAACTCGCCTGGCGATAGCCTCGCTCTGACTGGATTGTCCGACAGGTACTTGCGCAAGTACTCGAACTGATCGACAGAGCGAACAAGATGGTCGAATCCGTCTTGCTGCCAAAATCGACCTTTGCGCCCCAACATTCGATTGATCTTGGTGGCGGTGAAGTGTTTCCACGACTCGCATTGTGCAAGCATGGCGGTCTCGTCGTCAAAGGCGACGAGCACATGAACGTGATTGGGCATCACAACAAAGTCCGTAAGGAGATATCGCTGTTCGTCAAAGTAGCACAAGCTATCAGCAACTATCGCCGAGAACTCCGGTCGCTTAAGAACGCATGCACCGTGGCAGGTATCGAGTTGCTCGTTCCAGCTCTGACTAAGCAATTTGTGAAACTCCGTTTGCTTATCCAGTGATAGCAACCCGAGTTTTGCCTGCCAATTAGCAGCAGAAGGATCGATGCCTGCCGCCATCAAGAATGCATCTCGTTCTTCGAGCCACCGCATCACCACCGGCTCTGGCATCGAGTCCCAAGCACGAAATGTAATGAAGCTGATCGTGCCTGCTTGCGACCAATGCGGCAAGCGACGATCAAGCATCGCCACGCTCTGTCGCTTGTCGAAAACACCGATCTCGAACTTGGATGGATGGGGCTCTGAGTTCATCACGTTCAGCCCATAATGCACCCTGCTGTAAAAGCTGCATTGTAGCAATCTTGGAATGGCGATCAATCTGAAGTCGGTAAAATGGAGCACTCTCAGGCATCACGCGGAACTACTTGGTGTTCATCACGCTCCGCGTGATGCTGCTTGACGACGAATACGGCGCGCTATGCACAAGACTCACCACGAAGCTCAGCGAGTAGCCCGCAGAAGGGAGCATCCCCAGGCATCACGCGGAGCGTGATGAGTACTCTTCTTGGTGTTCATCACGCTCCGCGTGATGCTGCTTGATGATAACTACTTCGTGCTACGCACAAGACTCACCACTAAGCTCAGCGAGTAGCTGGCAAGAATGAGAGACAACAGGCATCACGCGGAGCGTGATGAGTACTTTTCTTGGTGTTCATCACGCTCCGCGTGATGCAGTTGGACGCCACCTTCTGCGCGCTACGCACAAGACTCGCCACCAAGACCAGCGA
>JBGSHH010000545.1:0-8396 GCA_041752355.1 Pirellulaceae bacterium
GGCGTCCGTGAGATCCGTGGGGTAGGCCTTGCGTGTCGCGGCGTCCATGCTAGCACTCCTTGGCAAACAGTGAAGAAGGAATGCGTGAGTTTACAGGGAATAACGAACCTGGGTCGAGATCACTTCTCGGATAGGCTCTGAGTCCCGAACAGGTTCGGGGCGAGCGCGGCGCGACCGACTTTCGCACCGATATCTACTCGCTCGGCATCACGCTATATGAACTGCTGACGTTGCAGCCAGCGTTTCCGGCTTCCGATCGTCAGGCGTTGTTGCGGCAAGTCGCCAACGATGAACCCGCGCTGCCGCGGCGCGTGCGGCGCGGCATTCCGATCGATCTGGAAACAATCATTCGCAAAGCCATTCAGCGCGAACCGGCGCAGCGCTATAGTAGCGCACGCGCATTGGCCGACGATTTGCAGCGTTTTTTGGATCAACGTCCCATCAAAGCGCGTCCTCCTAGTGTGGCCGATTCGGCAGTGAAGTGGGTGCGACGTCGTCCCGCGCTCGCGGCGCTGGGCCTGGTAACGTTGCTGGCGACGATCACGCTCGTGGTGGGGCAGTGGCGCTATTCGAGTTGGTTGCAGGCGGCGCTCGCGACGACGAAAGCACGCGAGCAAGAACTGCGCCGGCAGGTGTATCCATCCGATATTCGCGACGCCTTTACCGCGATCTCGGTCGATGACTTGTCCACCGCTCGCAATGTTCTGGCGAAGTATCGCCCCGGTTCCGATCCGTCGCTGGAAGAAGATTTGCGCGGTCCGGAATGGTACTATCTGCAACGCCAGGCGACGATTCCCCAGCCGCTGCGCGAGTTTGTCGGCCACGAAACAGCGGTCCACAATGCCGCGCTCTCACCAGATGAAAAGCAGCTTGCCACCGGCGACGCGGCGGGCCAAATCATCATTTGGGATTTTGCGACCGGTAAGGAGTTGCACGCCTTCGCGGCGCATGCCGGAGAAGTGCGCGGGCTGGCGTATTCACCTGACGGCACACGACTTTATTCCACAGGCATGGGGAAGCAGTTTCGCGGCTGGGATACTAGCGATTGGAAGCAACTCTTTTCGCGCTTTGCTCACGATGGCACGGGGACCGCGCTGGCAATTAATCGCGTTGGCGATCGCATTGCCACCTGTGGCCGCGATGGCCGAATTCAGATGTGGTCGCCGGAGGAGGATTCGCCGTTGTGGACCGTCAAGAGCAAGAACGTCGTCTACGATGTGGAGTTTGCCGACAACGATCAGACATTGCTCTCCGTGCATAAACGCCACGAGATTCGCGCGCTCGATGTGGCGACCGGCAACGAGCGTTATCAGCTCGTCCTTACTCCGGAGGATAAGGATCTCCAGGAAGTGGAATTGCTGCCGGACGAGCGGCAGTTCATCGTGGCAGGCAATCGCAAGCTGCTGTCGGTACTCGATGCGCAGACAGGTGAGGTGCGGAGGCATCTTGAAGTCTGCCGTGATTTACCCTGTTCATTGGCTATCTCGCGCGATGGTCGATGGTTGGCTTGCGGAGGGCATCGCCGCGCGCTCGATATTTGGCAAGTCTTCGGCAGCATCGAGCAAGGCTATCAGCGGACCTCGATCTTTCCGCACACGCAGCACACTACGCAATTGCTCTTCACGCGCGACAGTCGGCATCTGCTGACGACGGGCGACGATCACCGCATTTTGTATTGGGAACTCGACAAGCTGCCGCCGCCGCGTGAACGCTTCGTCGCCGCGCCGCTGGGGAATGCGGCCTACTTCAAACGCTCGCCCGACAATCACCATTATGCGGTGCTGGCCGAGAGCGGCCCGGTCATGCTGTTTGATGCGCAAACCTTTCAACCAGCGCGTTCGTTCGGCGCGCTAGGCTACGTCGCGCGGCGATTTGCTTTCTCGGCCGATGGCGCGCAGCTGGCCGCCATCGATGCGAAGGGGCGCTTGCTGATCCGGAACATGGAAGATGGCGAACTCGCGCAAGAACTGCAAGTCCCCGATCAAGGTCTGGACGATGTTCGCGAAGGGCTGGCTTTCTCGCCCACGGGAAAGGAACTTTTCATCGCTGGTGTGACCAAGGAGGAACGAGGTTACCTGGTGCGCATCGATCGCGCTGGCGGACTGCCGGTGTCGGTGCTGGATTGTGCCGATCAAGATATCGAGCAACTTGCGCACACGCTCGACTGTCGGCAGCTGCTCCTCGGAGACTACAACACGTCGCTGTCTCTCATCGATGTCGCCACCGGCAAAGCCGAACGTTTGCCCCGAGGCGTTCGCCTCACCGACCGCCTGACCATGAGCGACGATGGTCGTTATCTGGCGGCCGGTCACTCGCGGCATTCCTTCGCGGCGATCTACGACCTTGAGCAGCGAACGCTGCACAAGACGTTCCCGTTGTCGGGGGCCGAGCTCGGGCTCTGCGGTTTTGCGTTTTCCCCCGACGGCGAGCGCTTTGCGATTTGCGCGAGCGATGGTTACGTGCGATTGTATGACGTGGCGACGATGCGCCAGATGCTAAGCTTTACCAGCGAGATTTGGACGCCGGGCGCGGTCTGCTTTTCCGCCGACGGCAATCAGCTCCTGGCCACCGTCACACCGCGAGATCCCCTGGATGCCGCTGGCCTGTTGATCTGGCCGCTAAAATAGCGACGTGTTTCGTCAAGCGCGCTGGGCAGCTTCCGCTTCCTTGCGTATGGCGTCTTCCAGATAGTCGATCGCCTTGCGAAGTTGCGGATCGTCGAAAGGTGTGGCGTCTTCCGGCGGAGCGTCCGGAGTCGTTGATGCTTCGGGTTTCGTTTCGTCAGGCTTATCTTCCGGCTTATCCTCAGGCTTGGTTTCGTCTTTCGTCTCAGGCGGTTTCGTTTCTTTCGAGGGGGACGAAGGATCGACATAAGGGCGATACATATCCTTGGCTTGCCGCGCTTCGATCGCCTTTTTGAATTCCTCCGGCGTCAGCTTGACCTCAAAGCCATCGCTGGGCAGCACGCCCCAATCGTCGGTATCCTTGGCGTCTTTGCCGCGATGGATGTTCTTGTTGCTCGGCCGCCAGTAGCTGGAAGTTGTCAGCCGCAGCGCGCTTTTGCCCCCTTCGAGCTGAATCACATTCTGCACGGTTCCCTTGCCCCACGAACGTTCTCCAATCACGACCGCGCGCTCGTGATCTTGCAAGCAGGCCGAGACAATCTCGCTGGCGCTGGCGGAGTAATGATTGACCAGCACGGCGACGGGAATATTCGCGGGTATGACGCTGGTGCCATTGGCTTCGTAAACGTCTTTCTCTTGCTTATCTCGCCCGCGCGTGCTGACGATCACGCCGGAGTCGATGAACATGCGGCAGATATCGACCGCCGCGCGCAACGTGCCACCGGGGTTGCTGCGCAAATCGAGAATGATTCCCTTGAAGTCGCGGAATTTGCCGGTATTGTCGAGCAGCGCCTTGCGCAATTCGTCCGCCGTTTCATCGCCAAAGCTGGTAATCCGCACGTACGCGATCTGCGGATCTTCCTGCAAATGGAAATCCCACTTGGCTCCCTCCAGACGTTTGTCACCGAGCACGGTCTCGGTATGGATGATCGCGCGCATGAGCGTTAATTCGACCGGTTCGTCGCTATCGAGATGTTGCACCTTCACCTTCACCGGCGTGTTGGGATCGCCGCGCATCAGGCCGACGCAATCCTTCAGATCGAGCCCGTCCGTTTCCTTGCCATCGATCGCCACGATGGTATCGCCGGACTTGATGCCAGCTTCATAGGCTGGCGTGCCGAACAAGGGACTCATCACCGTCAGGCGTTTGGTTTCGGGATGCAGTTCGACGAGAATGCCCACGCCGCCGAACTTCTGCTCGATACTTTCCAAAAACGAGCGATACTCTTCCTGCGGGATGTAGCCAGAGTACGGATCGAGTCCCGTCATCATCCCTTGCATGGCGTGCTCGAAGAGCTCGCGCTTCTGCACCGGCTCCAGGTAGTTGGTATCCACCACCGCCATCACTTCGGACATGATGGCCGAATAGCGGTTGCGTTCCGCTTTTTCGTAGCAGATCAGCGACAGCACCGCCGCGACCAAAATCAGCACCAAATTTCGCAGCGGCATAACAGCACCTCACAGGTCCAGCGGAGAACTCAACTTCGTCATTATACCGCTCCGAACCGATCGGAGGCGAGGCATTTCGTAGGATCGATCGCCAGAACGGTCGCTCTTTCTTCTGGCAACCAGCAAACACGGACGGTTCAGGAGAACCCACCTACGAGACGACAACTACCCCCGATTGATCTCATCCACCAGGTTTTGCACGGCGGCGTGCAGGGTTTGCGTCAGCTCGGCGGAGGTGGTCTTCTTTTCCGCGCTAGTGCTGACTTCGATCGGCGTGCCAAATCGGACGACCACTCGCCTCCTTCCACGCACCGTGGGCAAGTCGAGGCCGAGAATGTCCTCCTCGAACTTGTCGAGTGTTTCGGCGATGCGCTCGATGCTGGCATGCTCGTCGAGATAGTCGCCGCGATAGCTATAGAGTTGCATCACGAAAAACACGTCGTCCAAGTCTTGTTGCAATTGCCGCAATTCGCCGTTGCTCTCCGCAGGCGGATTGGCCTCGTCTTCCAACTTTTTGATCACGCTTTGCCGCACCGCTTTAGCGCGCTCCGGCGTCCCTGCGCCGCGCGGCTGAAGTTCGTGGCGCTTTTCCATCTCGGTCAGGACGGCGTCGATCAACTTCGCGCGGCGCTCTTTGATGGGGCCGGTTTGCGATTGTCCGTAGAAATCGAGTTCCTTGAGCGCGATCACGCCATCGGCCAGGCGATAAATCCGCTCCACGAGTGCCCGTTGCGGTTGCGGACGCAGTAGCACGCGCTCCTCCAAGCGATACATCAATTCAACCAAATGATCGGTCGGATCATCGACATAGAAAAATTTGATGCCGCACGGCACCGCGACGACCTTGCGCTCCGACTTCTTCGCCGCGCTGAGCGCGATTGCCGCCGCCCCTTCGCGAAACGGCGTGATGGCGTCGTTGGTGTGGTAAATGTCCCCTTCGGGAAAAATCACCAGCGGATGTGCCTCCTGGGCGAGCACCTCGATTCCCTGCTTGAAGGCTTGCCGATCGGTGCTTTCGCGGTCGATGCTAAAGCAGCCCATGTGCTGCATCGCCCACTTTTCAAACTTCGTACTCATGGCAAAGACTTGCCACGCGGTCATGAAGTAGAGCGGCTGATCGATCCGATCGGCAGCGATATAAAGCGCCGCCGAATCGTAGTGCGTGGAATGATTCGGCGTGATCAACACGCCTTGCCCCGCTGTGGTCGCTTGCTTGACATGCTCCGCGCCCTGCACGTCCACCTGTTCGATGCGTTGCTTATCGCGCAATTGCCGCCAGCGGTAGCCGCGCGACCAACGCACCCACCAAGGCGTAAGCTTGGGCGCCCACCACTGCGGCGGACTGGCATACGGCTGGCGGTTCATAGGGGAGCGTGGGTAGGGAGGAGTAAGTGGCGGTTAGTCTGGGAAGCACCAATGCGAGGCGAAGCGGGCGCGGTTGCGGCAAAGTAGGGAGTCGAGGTGGGGAGGAGTAGCGAGTAAAAACAAAATGCTTGTACTCCTTCACTCCCGACTTTCTCCAACCTAGCGCGCGCTGGTGAGCGCGGCCCGCTTGTCACCGATCAATTTTAACAGCGCCTTCTGCGGGTCGGCGAATTTTTGAATGCCTTCGCGCATCAGGACTTCTTCCATTTTCGCGTAATCAACCTTAGCCTCGATATCCGCTAAAACGTCCGCTGGGGGCATGTCGTTTACTTCGCTCTTAAACGTTTGTCCGCTCTTGGCGACGGCGTCGTTCGTGGCGGGCGGATTGGTTTCGATATCGCTGCCGCAGAAGGCCGCGACATACTTCCAAGGCTTGTCGTTGGGCTTCTTCGTGCCGGTGCTGGCGAAAATCATTTCCTGTTGCAGCGGCGTCTGGTGCTGGGCCCAGAACTCGTTGTTCTCGCGCCAGATTTGCTTGGCGTTGACGATGCCAACTTGCCCTTGCGCGGCGTCGGTGAGCGTGGTGACATGCTGCTCCGTGTACACATCGACCCGCGACACAAAGATGCTATACACGCTCTTGAAGCCATCGAGCGACTTGCGACGCTGCGCCCCACGCCACACAGCATCGCGGGCGGCTTGATATTGCCGCGAGCTAAAGATCAACGTGACATTCAGCGTGATGCCTGCGGCACAAAGTTCCTCGAGTGCGTCCAGACCCGCTGGCGTGGCGGGGACTTTGATCATCCGATTCTCATGCCCCGCCGACCACTTCTTTCCCAGCGCGATGTAGTTTTTCACGCGCTCCGCATGCGGCATGTTGGCGGTCGGATCTTCGAGCAAGGGGTCCAATTCAAAGCTTACGTAGCCATCGTTCCCTTTGGTTTCTTGCCACACGGGATGAAAAACGGCCTGGGCCTGGCGAACGAGTTGATCGGTCAACTGCCAGGCGAGATCGTTATCCGTTAAGCCTTCGTCGATCAGGCGTTCGATATCGGCATCGAACCGCCCGGTTTTGATCAGATCGGAAACGATCACCGGGTTGGAAGTCGCGCCGGTCGCGCCGAGAGCACGATTCTCTTTGACCAAATCGGGATCGATCGAATCCAGCCACAGCTTCGTCCCCGCGGCGATGATGGATTGGAGTGCGTTAGCCATGATGATGTTCCTTTACCTATGGGTAATGCGAGTTATTGAATTGTCTTACGTGGGGTAGGCGTCCCGCCTGCCGTGTTTTCTGCTCTTACTCCTGGTGCGGCTTAATCCTCGCCACACTCTACCCCAACGGATGTCCGCGCTCCTCCAGCGGCAGCTTCACCGGTTGGTTCCGCAGCGCGGAAGCGAAGACGCCGCAGATCATTTCAATGGTGGTGCGACCTTCGTAAATACTGCATTCCGGTTGGCGATCTTCGGCGATGGCGGCGATCAAGTCACGCACCGCCATGACATTGCCTCCCTCGAGTCCACCATCGGTCAGCGTCTCCGGTTTGCCAACCCCTTGTGAACTCACTGGCTGCCAGGCTGCATGGCCGCGGCCCGGCGACCAATTGGGATCGGGCAAGAACCAGACCGCCGGCAGTGAGCCCGTCAAGATCTCGATGATCCCCTGGGAGCCATAAATCTGCAGGCCAAACCGCGAGGCACCCAGGCCAGCTTCACGGCGCGAGCCAAAGTAACCGATCGCACCGCCAGCTAATCCATACATAGCGGCAATGTTGTCGCCTGCCAATGGACCGAGCGCTTCATTGCCTGGCTTGACGTCGGCTTTCGTGATGGGGCGATCACCGATTTTGACCGACGCAAAGCACCAATTCGGTTCGCCGCCGAAATGCTGCATGAGATTGAAGACGTGACTTCCCAGCACCCACAAATCCTCGCCACCGCCCCGCTTATCTTCTTTGCCTCGCCCGCGCAGTTCCAGAATCGTGCCAAGTTTGCCATCTTCGATCAGATCGCGAATGACCGCCAGTTTGGGGCTATAGCGTGTTTGATGGGCCAGCGCGAGCTTCACCTTGTTTTTTTCCACCGCGGCAATCATTTCGTCCGCTTCGGCAGGCGTGCGACACAGGGGCTTCTCCAGATAGATATGGATGCCGCGCTCGGCGCAGGCCAAGACCATGTCGCGATGTTGATCAGGCTGGCGGGGACCAATCGAGACGATTTGCGGTCTGGTTTTGTCGAGCAGCTCGCGATAGTCGGCGAAACCGACAGGTGCCTTCACCCGTTTGACCGCCGCGGCTCGGCCTGCTTCGTCGGCATCGGCCACGCCGACCACTTCACATTCAGGGAAGTGGCCCCAGACGGTATCCAGGCCGTGGCCGTAGTTCCCGCGTCCTGTATGGCCAATCACCGCCACGCGAAATTTGTCTGGCATGGGAAGTTTCTCGCATCGGAAGAGGAAATCGACGCCCCGCGACACTCCGAATTCTCGCAGACCGGTATGGGGGTCGCAACCTGTCGCCGGACGGCAACGGATTCGTCACTCGCGAATATGAACTTGGGGCTAGTGGCGGAGTTCTGGTAAACTTATCACACTAACCCGCAGCGTCAGCGAGGTTTTCTTGCGCCGATGGCGAATGCGAGAGTCCTCGCTGACGCTTCGGGTTGGTGTAGATTGCCATTTATCTCCTTGAGGAATTTATGCTTCGTCGTTTATTCGCCTTGTGCTTGCTCGTGTGCTGCGTCACGTCGGTTGCGGTCCGTCGGTCAAGGACAAGCTGGCTGGCAAGTGGCAAGGGAAACTGACGCTCGATCAGGCGGCCGTGGACAAGAAAAAAGCAGAGGCGTCCAACCCCATCGAAGCTATGGCGGCGGAGATGCTTTTCAAGTCGCTGGCCGAGAATGCCTCGCTCGTCGTCGAACTCAACGCCGATGGCACGATGACGCAGAACCTCAGCG
>JBGSHH010000546.1:0-15968 GCA_041752355.1 Pirellulaceae bacterium
CGCCTATTTGCAACTCGATCCCTATGCCTGGTGGAAGCTGAACGAATCGTCGGGCGGGACGGCGGTCGATACGATCGGTAGCCATCACGGCACTTACTCCAATGGCGTCGTCTTAGGCGCGCAAGGTGGCCCCTTTTACACCAACAACAAAGCAGCCAACTTCGATGGCGTCGACGATCGCGTCAGTTTGGGAAACATCAATCCCGCCGTCAGTACGATGTCGTTCGTGGGCTGGTTCCGTGCCGATGATTTTGACGTCACCAATGCCGATCTGATCGCGAAGTCCAACGGAACTGCCGACGCCAACTATTTTTGGAGCCTGGGCACCGAGAACAGCGGTGGCCAGCAGCGCCTGAAGTTTCGCTTTCGCGCTGGAGGATCGACCGCGACCGTCACCGCTTCCTCAGGCGGACTAAGCACCGGAGTGTGGGTCTTCGTCGCGGGCGTTTATGATGGTTCGGCGCTAATCCTCTATAAGGACGGCGCGGAAGTGGGCCGAGTTACCAAAGTCGGCACGCCCGACTTGAGCGCCGCCGCGAGCGCTGCCTTGGGCGACAATCCCACCGGCGCGCGCCCCTTGGATGGCTTGCTCGATGAACTTGCCATCTTCACGAAAGCGCTCACACCACGTGAAATCGCCGCCATTTACTCCTCGGCACTGAAAGGAACATTCACCGGCACTGTGACCGTTCCCAAACTCTGGGGTGTGGACGAGGACGATGCCAACTTGTTCGCCACCACGAATTACACCGCGCTCTCGGGCGGGAACACGACCACGTACGGTCGGCTGAAGTGGAACAATGGCGGCGTCATCACCAATGTGCCGACAACAATTCGAGCGATGACGATCGATCGTTTTGGCAAAGCCTACTTTGTTTGCAATAGCGCCATCGGAGCAACGGCCGCGCCGGTTTTGATGTCTTTCGATTTGGCGAGCGCTAGTACGACGCAGAACAATGTCGTCTCGATCATCGGTCATATCCCCGTGACGCCCGCCATCAGCGGTCTGGCGATCGATCCGCACGATTCGCAGCTTTACGCCTTTGGCCCCGATGGATACCTATTCGCCATTAATTCCACCGACGCATCGCTGATGACCACGTTTGGTCAAGTGGCGGGACTGGGCGAAGCAGTCGGCAACGGGCAAGACATGATGTTCGACCCCTTCGGGAGTCTCTACGTACTGGATGATACCGACGATGAACTCTATCGTGTCAATAAATCGTCCGGCGCAATTCTGGAAGTCTACAACAACAATGGCGTCGGCGCCGGAACGGTTGGCGGCTTGATTTTTGACCATCTCAACAACCGCTTCGTTGTGTCCGTGACCGATAGCGACATCATCGTCTATGCCCCCGTGAGCCTGACAGGCTTCAATTATGTAGGCGGACTCGGTGCGCTCGGCCTGACGGACGTTCAGGCGATCGGTTTTGTGCCGAGCGAAGGAATCAAGGGGAACACGTCCGGAATCCGCATCCTTCATTGGAAAGAAATCAAGTAGTCAGCCCGGAACAAACGGACGCGTAAACGGCACTTGCGTCGGCCGCTGGCACCAGACAAACTATATGCAGTGGAACTGCCCTGGTGTCTGCGGGATACGCGTGATGAAATCGTTGAAAAAGATAGGTCTGCTGGCCGCCCTTAGCTGCTGGCTCGCGTGCTCCCTGGGGTCTGCCGTGGTGCAAGCGCAAACGCCAGCCCCCGCCGCGGAAGCGACGGAGGAGAATCTTTCCACACGCTGGGCCATGGCCTATGGCCTGACCGGATTAGGCGTGGTTCTGGGTCTGCTCAATGTTTGCCGCCCGGGCAAGCGCAAAGGGGATTCGCCGAAGCCAGGGTAAGACCGAACTTACCGCCACGACATCGCCTTATTTCTTGGTCGCTGTCGAGGGCTTGGCGGCCGTCGGCTGGGCAGTAGCTGGTTGATCGGCTTGCGGATCGGCCTCGGGTTCAAAGAGTGGCTCGTCGTCCATTGCCCGGGACTTAAGCGTCAGCGAGCCAACCATCGCCCGATCGAGGTCGGCAAAGCGTTCGACTAAGGTGGCGTCCATCGTGAAAACGATCGCCGCCCCGCGCCCTTCGTTATCAGCCAGGTGATAGTAGGTCCATTGCACAGGTACGTCTTGCGCTGCGCCGGACACGAGCACCCTCAACTGACGCAGGCCGCGGTCAGTTGTGGTTTGATCAGCTTCCACAATCTGGCCAAAGTTCTTGCCAAGCGTGCTGGTCACTTCGCGCTGAAAGGCGTCGAGCGCCAGATGCTTCCCTTCCGGCTGATTGTGCAATCGCGAGATGTTGCACTGCGCGATCAAGTCGCCATTGTCGACCAACCGCAGAATCGTGGTTTCGCGATGATCGGCCATCACTTGCCAACGACGATCGTGCAGCAATTCAAAGCCGCCTGCGGTCGAGTTGTGTGTCAGCAGTGCCATGCCTGGATCGAACTTCAGCCGCACATCATTTAGCATTTGCTCGGTGAGATAGCCACTCGAATCGCGCGGCGTGGCAGAAATGCGCACGCGTGAGGTGACTTCAAAACCCGGTTCGGCATGGCCGATCGCCCGCTTCTCTTTCAGGCCGAGTGCCAGCCAGGTCACCTGGCCTTGGCTTTGGTCGAAGTTGTACTTGGCCTTGATTTCAAACTCGGTCCCGACGCCACCGATTGCGCCGACAACATTGCCACTGAGTTCCATCATCGCCAATTGGCCTTCGACGCCGACGAACTTGGCTTGCACATCGTTGCTGGTCACGACTTCAATGTTCAGCAGCATCGCCAGCGCGACATCGCTTGGCTTCCAGGTCGCGCCGGGTTGCACCTCTTCGGTCGGCAGCAACCGATTCCACATCAAGGGCTCGCCGGGGATTCTTAGCAGTTCGAGCTCGTCACGCGTCAGCGGGCCGAGCGGACAGAATAGCGTGGCAGTTTCGTTGGTGGCTTGCGCGCCGATCAAACGAAGGTCATCGCGGAGCGTGTTCTTGAAGCTGCCACGGTCCAGCTTGATCTCGGCTTGCGCCTGAGTGTAATGACGTACCACGCGTAGCGGATTCGTCGTCTTCGTCGTCTTGCTTTCGACTGGCAGTGCTAGCAGCTTCTCGTCAAATTCGTACTTACCGATCACCTGAATCGGCTTGGTCGTGATCTTCTTGCCATCGGGATTGAGCTTCAGTTCGCCTTCAAGTTCGACGACGGCGGTTAGGCGTCGAAAAGAACCTTCCTGGGCGGTGGGCACCAAACGAACGCCTGGGGCGGCAAACAGACTCCCCACTGGCGACAAAGTAAGGAGCGATCCACCCACGACAAGGGACAAAAAGTGGCGACGGTGGGAGTGCATCGTTGGGAAACCTTTGCGGCAGATGTGCTATCCAAGACCTAGCGATCTGGAACGAACAACAGTGTGATTACAGACGGTCGCTGGCAAGTCACTTTGGCAGTTGGAATGTCAGTCCGGCAGGGAAGTGGTGAAAAATGCTGCACCCGTCGTCTCAATATGAGACGGGGTGTGCCGCATTTTCATACATCGCTTTTTTACCCAGTTTGCGAATACCCCTACTATCGAGCCGTTTACGTATTGCGGTTTAGCGCAGAAGTACAGTTTTTTCGACCTGTAGGGGCCAAAGCGGCCTATCTAGTATCGGTGGCACAAGTGTCTGGCTCGAATCGAAGTTGGTGGCACACCGTTCGCGTATACAAGAAGCCAGTGGAAGAGAAGGGGGTTCGTTAGCGCGAACCTTTGTTCAAAACTGAATATCTGTTTCAACGGTTAAACCCTCCATAGTATCCATGGCAACCAGTAGAGCGGTGAATACTGCGTGTTTTCACCAGAACTAAAGGCCATTTCCGTGATAGGGTTTAAGAAGACAACGAACTCGTAATGGAAGTTAGCTGTTCAAATTGTCGGCGATCCGCAAAATAGTTTGCTTGCGAACAAAATTGGGGAACCCGGCGTAGTAACAGAGCCGTCGTAAGGCAAGAGCCCACGGCCAGATTTAGGCTACCTCAGGATCGAGGTGGCCACGTCAGTTTTTCAAATCGTTCGGGCGACAGGAACGTCGCAGGGAACACCAAGCGGTTTGAGCTGCGGAAGGAAGGGGTTAAGAACTATGCACTCCGACTATCGCGTACCCGTGCTTCGCCAATTGCGTGATCAACAAGTTCGTTTCGCACCGCGCGAAAAGAAACTCGATCAGGCGAATCGCGCTGAACGTCTACTTAACGAACTCGATCCTAAACGGACCTATCCCTACGAATACCTGTTCTATCGCATCACCGAATTCCGCGCGGATTCCGCGCCGCATACGCTGATCGAAGGGGAACAAGCTCGGCACGATCTTGGTCTGTTCGTGGAAGATGTGAGCGATTCCGCCGATATGCCGGTGGAAGATGCTGGCGAGCAAGTCCACACCGTGGAAGACCTCAGCCGCTTGTTTCACGTTTCCACCAAGACCATTTCGCGCTGGCGGCAGCAAGGTTTGGTAAGCCGTCGCTTTTTGTTCGATGGACGAAAGCGGGTGGGCTTCTTGCAAAGCAGCGTCGAGCGATTCGTCTCCAGCAACGAAGAGCGCGTCAAGCGTGGCGAAAAGTTCAGTCAACTAACCAGCGAAGAGCGCGATGAGATCATCGAGCGCGCTCGCCGCCTGGCCCATACAGGCGGATGCCCCGCCGAAATCACCCGCCGCATCGCGCGGCATGTCAATCGGAGCGTAGAAACGATTCGTTATACCTTGAAGCAATTCGATCAAAAACATCCCGATTTGGCGATCTTCCCCGAGCAAACCGGCCCGCTCGGTGATGAAGCCAAGCAGCGGGTCTATCAACAATATCGTCGTGGTGAATCGGTCGACACGCTGGCCAAACGGCATTGCCGTACCAAGACCAGCATCTACCGCATCATCAACGAGATGCGCGCCAAGCGCTTGATGGAACTCCCGCTCGATTACATCGACAACGACATCTTCGCGAAGAGCAATCAGGAAGCCGCGATCCTCAGCCCGTTGCCGCAAGGCGATGGGCCACAGCGAAAAGTCCGCGCACCAAGTGGCCTGCCACCGTATTTGGCATCGCTCTACGAAGTGCCGCTATTGAATCGCGAGCAGGAATACCACCTGTTCCGGAAGTTCAACTACCTCAAGTCCAAAGCGACGAAGTTGCGCGAAGATCTCGATCCAGCCCGCGCCAAGAGCAGCGTGATGGATGAGATCGAAGCGCTCTACGAGGAAGCAGTCAAGACGAAGAATCAAATCGTGCAATCGAATTTGCGGCTGGTGGTTTCGATCGCCAAGCGGCACGTTAATTCCACCGATGACTTCTTCAGTCTGGTGAGCGATGGCAATATGTCGCTGATTCGCGCCGTCGAGAAGTTCGACTTCCAACGCGGCAACAAGTTCAGCACCTATGCCAGTTGGGCGATCATGAAAAACTTCGCCCGGACGATTCCGGAAGAGTTCAAGCACCGCGATCGGTTCCGCACCACCGCCGAAGAGCTATTTAGCTCGCAAGCGGACGCGCGGACCGATCAGGTCGAACTGGAAAGCGCACAATCCACTCGCGAGCAACAGATCGGCAAGATCCTGTCGCGATTGGACGAACGCGAACAGCGGATTATCATTAACCGCTTCGGTTTGGAGCGCGGTCGCGAGCCGCTGACCTTGAAGGAAGTCGGTGCCGAGATGGGCGTGACCAAAGAACGGGTCCGCCAAATCGAAGCCCGCGCCATCAACAAACTGCGTCTGGCCGCCGCCGAGGAGCATATCGAGATTCCCGATTGATCGGGGGTCAGAATCACACTTTCGCAACACCACGGCGTTCCAATTTTGGAACGCCGTTTTTCGTGCGCGCTTCGATTCCGCACTGTTTTGCTGATTCGCTTGGGGCCAAAGTCGCGATTCGTTTGTTGCTCCACCGATCGCGACAGCTTAAATTAGAAGATATCCCCGACCGCCGACATGCCGACCTGACCGCGATTCACGCTCGACCCTCCCACCTTTTCGCTATTCACGCCATGTATCTCAAATGTTTTAGCTGCTGCATCACCTTCGCCCTCCTTGCTGCGCCGCTGTTCGCCGCCGAGCGACCCGTCAATTTTGCGCGCGACATCAAGCCCATCCTCGCCAGTAAATGCTTCGCCTGTCATGGACCGGATGAACCAACGCGAAAAGCGGAGTTGCGATTGGATACGCGCGAAGGAGCGCTGGAATCGGCGGCGATTGAACCGGGAAGCGCGGCCCAGAGCGAATTGGTGGCGCGCGTCACCAGCACCAATCCCAAAATGCAAATGCCCCCGCCGGACGCGAAGAAGCCGGGACTGACCGCCGCGGAGATCGCGCTCGTCAAACGCTGGATCGACGCCGGCGCTAAATACGACGCGCATTGGTCCTATGTCACTCCGGAAAAACATGCTCCGCCGCAGATTGCCGATACCAGGTGGCAAGCCTGGACCAAGAATCCAATCGATCAGTTCCTGTTGGCGGAACAACTCGATCACGGCCTTCAGCCTGCGAAGGGGGCCGACAAACGAACGCTCATTCGTCGTCTTTCGCTCGACCTGACAGGCCTACCGCCGACGCCGGAAGAAGTGGAAGCGTTCGTTAACGATGGTTCGCCGCAAGCCTACGAGAAACTCGTTGATCGCTTACTTGAATCGCCGCACTATGGCGAGCGGATGGCTATGTTCTGGCTCGATCTGGTCCGCTTCGCCGATACCAGCGGTTATCACAGCGATAATCATCGCGATGTCGCGCCCTATCGCGATTGGGTCATCGCCGCTTTTCAACAAAACATGCCTTTTGATCGCTTCACAGTCGAGCAACTCGCTGGCGACTTGCTCCCAATGCCGACGAACGACCAGAAGATCGCCTCCGGCTACAATCGCTTGCTGCAAACAACCGAAGAAGGTGGCGCACAAGCCAAGGAGTACACTGCCAAGTATTTAGCCGATCGCGTGCGTAACGCCTCGAACGTCTGGATGGGCGCTACGCTCGGGTGCGCGGAATGCCACAATCACAAGTTCGATCCCTACACCGCCAAAGACTTCTATCGCATGGGGGCGTTTTTCGCGGATATTCAAGAGAAGGCCGTGGGGCGGCAGGATCAAGTCAAGATTCCCAGCGAACAGCAGAATAAGCAACTGGCGAAGATCAAAGCCGAGCTCGCCGCGCTGCAAAGTCAGCTCGAACAGTCAACGCCGACATTGGTCGCCGGTCAAGCCAAGTGGGAAGTCACGGCGCTGGCTGATCTCGCCGCAAATCGTTCCACTTGGAACATCGCGAAGCCAGCTAAACTCGAATCGACTGGCAAGCAAACGCTGACCGTGCAGGACGATCTCTCCGTGCTGGCCTCCGGCGAAAATCCGGCCAAGGATACGTATGTCATCACGCTGCCGCTGACAGCGGACAAAGTCACCGGCGTGCGATTGGAAGCCCTCACGCACGATTCCCTCACGAACAAGAGTTTGTCGCGCGGCAATGGCAACTTCGTGCTGACCGAAGTGGAAGTCGCCGTGGTGGCGAAGGAAGGTGAAGCCGCGAAGCCTGTAAAAATCGTCGCTGCACTTGCTGACTTTTCGCAGGATGGTCATCCCGTGCAGCAAGCGATCGATGGCAACAACGCCACGGGCTGGGCGGTCAACGGCCATCAAGCGATTGCCAATCGGACGGCGGTTTTCAAGCTGGCCGAAGCAGCCGCCGGCGCGCAACTAATCGTGCGACTGAAGCACGATTCGCAATATGGCCAGCACAACATCGGGCGCTTTCGCTTGTCGCTCACCAGCATCCCCGAGCCCTCGCTGGAAGATAAAGGTGGCGTCCCTGGTCCGGTCGCAGCCGTGCTGCAAGTCGCCGCCGATAAACGCACTGAGGATCAAAAGACACTACTCGCCAAGCACTATCGCACCATCGCGCCCGAACTCGCGTCCCTCCGCGATCAAATCGCGAAGTTGACCGTCGCGCAGAAGTCGCTCGGCGAGGCCGCGCCACAAACGCTCATCACGCAGGCCGGTTCGCCGCGTGAGGTGCGCATCCTGCCGCGCGGCGATTGGCTCAACGACTCCGGCGAAGTGGTGGAACCTGGCGTCCCGGAATTCCTTGGCTCACTGAATGTCACCGGTCGCCGCGCGACACGTCTGGATCTCGCCGAATGGTTGGTCGCGAAAGAGAACCCGATGGTCGCCCGGGTGTTTGTGAATCGCTTGTGGAAGCTGATGTTTGGTCACGGACTAGCGCGCAACATGGAGGACTATGGCACACAAGGCAGCTTCCCCACGCATCCCGAACTGCTCGATACGCTCGCGGTCGAGTTCCGAGATGGAGGCTGGAACATTCGCCAATTGCTCAAGCAGATGGCGATGTCCAGCGCCTATCAACAAGCGTCGTCGGTCGATCCCGAAACGCGCGCTAAAGACCCGCTCAATCAATGGTTGGCGCGACAAGATCGCTATCGCCTGGACGCGGAATTCGTGCGCGACAACGCCTTGGCGATCAGCGGGCTATTGTCAAATGCGATCGGCGGACCAAGTGTCAAGCCTTATCAACCCGAGGGGCATTGGCAGTTTTTGAATTTCCCCGCCCGAACCTACCAAAACGATCATGGGGACAGCTTGTATCGTCGCGGTATGTATACCTACTGGCAGCGCTCGTTCATCAACCCCAGCTTGATGGCGTTCGATGCTCCTAGTCGCGAGGAATGCACCAACGAGCGTTCCCGTTCCAACACGCCGCTGCAAGCGCTCGCCTTGCTGAACGATCCGACTTATGTCGAAGCGGCGCGAGCACTGGCGACTAAGACACTGCAAAACGGTGGCGCGACCCCTGAGGCACGCATCGACTTCGCTTTCCGTCGCGCCACAAGCCGGCCGGCGACGGTTGGCGAAATCAAACTACTTGCCGCGCTTTACGCCAAACATCGGGCGGAGTTCACCGCCGATCCCGCCAAAGCGGCCGACGTCCTTACCACAGGCGAAAGCGTCGCGCCCAAAGATCTCGATCCCGTCGAACTCGCCGCCTGGACCAGCGTCATGCGCGTGATTTTGAATTTGCATGAAACAGTGACGCGAAGCTAACGGGAAACCACAACCACACTATGGTGACGCGCACGGAATTATTCGAACAACGCAAACTCGGTCCTACGAGCGCAGGCTTGCGCATGTCGCCGACGGAGTTTGACGCGCTCGCGCGCGAAGATTTCGATGATGCGTACAATTATGAACTTATCAACGGAGTCCTAGTTGTGGCACCGCTGGAAGGCCCTGCGAACGCCGATCCTAATGACTATATCGGCCATTTGTTGCGAACCTATCAGGAGACGCATCCACTCGGCCGCTGTCTCGATAGGACGCTGCCGGAGCGCTATATCCATTTGCCAAACAGTCGCCGAAAACCCGATCGCGTGCTGTGGATTGGCTTGGGGCGTGTACCCGATTTGCAACAAGACGTGCCAGCCATCGCGATTGAGTTCGTTTCGCCAGGCCGTCGCAATTGGCGGCGCGACTATGTTGAAAAACGCGACGAATACCTGGCCGTTGGCGTGAAAGAATACTGGGTGATCGACCGGTTCGAACGCTCGATGTCGGTCTATACACCCAGCGATATAGGTTCTGGCGAACTGTTGGTGCGCGAAGCGGAGATTTATCGCACACCGCTGCTGCCTGGATTTGAATTGCCGCTGGCCAAAGTTTTGGCAATCGCGGATGAATGGGGCTGAGCAGCACGCAAGTCTTTGGCTTAAATCAAACGCAAACGAAATGAAAATCATGAACACCCTGCAATACCTCAACGGCAACCCTTCCACGCGCCGCTCCTTCCTGGGCAGCACGGCCACAGGCATCGGCGCGGCGGCCTTGGCGGCGGCCCTCCAAGGCTTTGGCACCAACTGTCTGGCGGCGGATGACAATCGCCCCGCGTCACGCGGCAGTTTGAGCAAGCTGCATTTCGCACCCAAAGCCAAGCGGGTCATCTTCATGACCATGGCCGGCGGAATGTCGCACTTGGAATCGTTCGACTACAAGCCCAAGCTCGCCGAAATGCATGGCCAGGCGATGCCGGAATCACTCACCAAGGGGCAGCCGATCGCGCAGCTGCAAGGTGCCAAGCTCAATTGCTTTGGTCCGCAACACGCCTTTAAGAAAGTGGGGCAATCCGGCCAGAATATCAGCGAGGTCTTTCCCCGCCTGACGGAAGTCGCCGATGAACTCTGCATCATCAATTCGCTCAAGACCGAAGCCATCAATCACGATCCGGCCCACACCTTCATGAACACCGGCACCACCATCAGCGGTCGTCCTGCGATGGGTTCGTGGCTGGTCTATGGTCTCGGCAATGCCGCCGAGGATTTGCCAGGTTTTGTCGTGCTCACGTCCAATGGCAAGTTCGGCCAATCGCAACCCATCGCCTCGCGGCAGTGGCATAGTGGCTTCTTGCCTGGACAATATCAAGGTGTTCACTTTCGTTCCAGCGGCGATCCGGTGTACTACGTCGGCCGCCCCAAAGGGACTTCGGCCGATCAACAACAAGACATCGTCGAAACCGTCGCCGCCCTCAATCGTCAACATGGCGAAGCGGTTGATGATCCCGAGATCGCCACCCGCATCGCCCAATACGAAATGGCCTTCAAGATGCAAACCAGCGTCCCCTCGCTGGTCGATTTCTCGCAAGAAAACGCCAGCACGCTGGAATTGTACGGCACGCAAGGTGGCGATGGCACCTTCGCCGCCAATTGCCTGCTAGCTCGTCGGATGGCGGAGCGCGGCGTGCGCTTCATTCAACTTTACCATCGCGACTGGGATCATCACGGCGGTGTGAAGGCGGGCATCGCCGGCAGCGCCAAGGAAGTCGATCAAGGCGTGACCGCGCTGATCAAGGACCTCAAGCAACGCGACATGCTCAAAGATACGCTGCTGGTCTTCGCCACCGAGTTCGGCCGCACTCCCATGGCCCAAGGTAATGGCCGCGACCATCACATCAAAGGCTTCTCCTGCTGGCTGGCCGGCGGCGGTATCAAGCCCGGCCTGACCTATGGGGCGACCGACGAATTCGGCTACAACGCCGTCACCGATGTGGTCCACGTGCACGATCTGCACGCCACCATGCTCTACTTGCTCGGCGTCGATCACCAACGTCTCACCTATCGCTTCCAAGGCCGCGACTTCCGCTTGACGGACGTGAGTGGCGAGGTCGTGAAACCGATTTTGGCGTAGGAACCCGATGCAATGGAGAAGAGGGGGAACCACCAAGTCTCCAAAAGCACCAAGGGAAGACAGAACGCTTTATCCGAAGCTCCGTGTTGACCGCCGGTTTTGGCGACCGTTTCATTCGGCTGGCTGATCGGAAAGTTTGAAATCGTAGAGTATGACCTCTTCGACGAGGGTGTCGAAGTCCCAACACTTGTACATTGTACTCCCGGCGGCAACTCGTTCAGCTCCCTCGGCAATCGCGAAGTACTCCTTGCTACCTTTGCGTCGAACAATGGCCCGAAAGTGCATGGTCTTGTTAAGGTTGTTCTCGACAGACAGGTACGGTCGCGTGGCTCCTTCTCGCGGCGGCGGTGCTGGCGAGGCCGAGGTCACTGCGAGTTTGACATTGACCGCGAGCTTCTGGACTTCGGCCTGCTTGGACTTCGCCGGATTCGTGAGTTGATCGCCATCTCGATTGAATTCGATGGCGAACTCCTCACCCAGGGTCACGATCACTTTTTCCTGAATGTCGTTGGGGTTAATGGCTTGCGTCTTTTCCTCCGCACGCAGAACTGTCAATACTCCCAACAGAACAACGAGCGCAGTCAACGCAGAATACGTCTTCATTTTTGTGTCTCCAACGGGCTTGGGCGGGCAGAGGGGTTGCCTATTCCAAGCTAAGACGTACTAGTTGTAAATTTGGTTCCAGAATCTTTCCGCCGAACGATCAAGCTCGGCGAGCTGTACGAAACCTGAGGATGCCCAGACGCCCTGGCTACCCAAGCTCTTGGGCGAGCCGAGGAGAATTCCTTCGGGGTCCCGGAGGTAGCAAAGTCGATAGGTGTCTTCGTACTGGACCACTTCGCCGACGAGCTCCGCGCCCCGTTTGGCGAGCCGAGCGTGTCGTCTAGGAGCACGCCCCTCCGGTTCCAGGCCAAGTTCGATGAAAAACTCAATGGCCCCCCGCTCAATTATCATGCGAGAATGGATGCTGTCTCGATGGCAATGATTCAAAGTCCAATTCGTGGCGAGCAAGCTTCGAACCATCCATTTCGCCTTCAATTGCGGGCCAGTGCCAAGGATTTGAAGTCATAGCGCCGACAATGGGCGAGAAAAACCCTCGAATCACACCACATTTGTATGTTCGTGCGTCACGCAAGTTGGGATAGATCTCTTGCAGTCGACGTTCGATTTCCGAGAAGTCATGGGGAAAGCGAATTCGTCGCCACGTTGCCAGCGCCACCGCATACGCCATCTGAAATGGGATGCACGCGATTGCAACGGTTAGCCAGAGACCCAAGATTACGTTTGAGTATTGCCGAGAACAGGGTACGCATTTCCCACCGTGACGATTCGCCGTCCGCACAAGAATCTGTGCACCGCATCTTTTGCAGTTCGTATGAAGGCCCATGACTTTAGGCGAAGAACGGATTATGCGTGTTCCAGTTCCCATTAGGTGTCATTTTCGGTATCCAATCACTTTGAAATACTGTTCCGATTCCTCGAATGGAGCACCGACCTGCTGCAATACGGACGTGATGCTCTCGTCAGCGCAATCTCTCGGGTCAATCTCCAGCCACTCAATGGAACAGTAATCCGGTCCGACGTGATGAAACCACTCGCAATCCCAATCCGATAAGTGACCATTCAGGAGGTCGCGCGTCCGCCAAGCTGGCTTCTGCTCGAATGCAGTGAATGCGAAGCAAAGCTCTCGCCACTTTGTGTCGTTCATCAGCCGGACAAGCCCTTCGGTCTCGGCTTTCCGGCGGCATTGGTTCGAGAGCGTACTCATACAGCCTGACTATTGTTTAATAAAACCTTCGGTAGAATGGATTAGGCGTGTCCTAATTCTCGTTCTGCACATAGCCGCCGCAGTCAAGCGCGGCGCTGTGTCTGTCGCGCCGCGCTTCATCCTCGGATGCGTACGCCGGGACACCTTCTCGACGAAGATAAGCTTCCATGGCATCACCCAATTCGTCATCGGCTGCTATGCCACACAACTGCCCACGCGAATTTAGGCAGAAGCACGACTCGCCGATGAAGAAATAATCGGCAATCGTAGCTCCCGCGATAGTGAGTTCTTTGAGAACTTCCGCGTCAGTGAGCATCATCATTGTCCTCCACCATCAATCGAGGAATCCAACTGTGGCTGTCCTTCTTGGGATTGTCGAGGGAGCCGTAGCGCCGTCACGTTCCGTAAACATCGCCACCGCAAATCGGACATGCCGAATGCTTGGCCCAGCTAATCGTGTCCAAGCAACAGTGGCTCCCATGCTGACAGATCGGTGCGTCATCGACCCAGTTCTCGTTCCGAACTGGGCAGACGATTCTGAGTGCCCAATTGGCATTCGCATCGTCCTTCTCACGACTCGCATACGCTAGAACGTGTCGCACGTCGGTGAGTTTTTCTTCGCCGGGCCACGGATGCTGACCTTCCATCGCTGTGTAAAAAAGTTCCGCAAACTGCTTTGCAGTCAGTCCGCGCAGATAGTCGATCACGGCATCGCGATTCACACGGGACCTCTTGTCATTTAACTTGTTTATAGGATGGTCAATGTATCACATGTTGGCCGCACAACTGCCAGCCTAACGCGCAGTCATTCCATTGCGGTAAATCTCATGGTAGCGGTCCGTTACTCGCATGTCATGCGATTTTCTGCGTGATCGGCTGTTTCCGCCTGTCGCTCATCGGGCCGGGGGTAGCTAGCCCGTCCGCCGGACTGCGAACTCCGCGGCCGCCGCGGTGCAGACCATGCGTGACGAAGTGATGACTTCAACGAGTATAATGAGATGACGGCCATGCGGCGCGCGACGAATTCGGCTACCACATCGTTCCACTTGGCTGATGTGAGAGGAAAGGTCGTGAAACCGATTTTGGCGTAGTATTTCCGATTGGGGCCGAAGGGAACCACGAAGCGGCTGTGTTCTTTTTCAAGGGGTGGTGATGGGAGAATTGCTACGGCAGGGCTGCTTGGTATTAACGATGGCATTGATGATGGTGATTAGTTTACGCATGCAGGCGATCATGATGAGCTTGAATGGTTTGCCGGCCTGCTGCCCGCGTTGATCGGCGCGTTGTGTCAAACGATCTCCGCGGCGCTGGGGCGGCGCAGGCATAACCCTGTCCTCGCAGGCGCGCTTACGCTTCTTGCTGATGGGGATGGGCTGGTTGGGAGAGCCAAAATTGACACCCCCTACTTGACAACTCGTCACGACTTCTGTATAATTTCAGCATCACGTAGAGCTCGAGCAAAAAGCCCCCTTCTGGGTCGAAAAGGGTAAGGAATTGCACAAGTGGCCGGCACCGTCTGAAGCGCTCCTGGATCACATTTTGGAACGCAGTGTGGCGGATGTAACGCACGACGGGGCAAAGAGTTACCGCGTCGTTTGAAAAAATGTGAACGGATTTCAAACGGGTCGCAAAACGAGGTTGTAGGAAGTTGGGGGCTGGTGGGCGGCGTCACCGTAGGGGTTTACCACGAAGCGGCTGTGTTCTTCTTCGTGCCTTGGTGTCTTGGTGGTTACTTCACCCGCATCGACGGACCAGATCGCGTCACCTAACATGACACACCGTGTTCGATTTTTGTACCAATAGGATTCGCAGCGACTTAACTCAAGGTGACTTATGAAGCGGGCAATGCTGTTGATGGCGTGCTGTCTCTTTTCCTTGACGGCGATGGCGGCGGAGGAACCGGTGTTCTCCGGGCCGCAGGTGGGCGAAAAGCTGACGGCGTTCACGGTGCAAGGGGTGCTGGGGGATCTGGCTGGTAAAGAGATCGAGCCGCTCAAAGCTGCCGGCGAGAAGCCGATCGTGCTGATCTTCTTGCATGAGGTGACGCGCCCCAATGTGGGACTGACGCGGCTGATGAGCGACTACGCCCACAAACTGGGCGGCGACAAACTGGCTTGCTATGTGGTGCTGATGGCCGACGACGCCACCGCTGGCGAGAATCAAATCAAGCGCTCGCAACATGCCTTCTCCAAGGAGGTGCCGCTGACATTGTCGAAAGATGGCGCCGATGGCCCTGGAGCGTATGGCCTCAATCGCAAAGTGGGGCTGACGATTTTGGTCGGTAAGGGAGACAAGGTCACCGCGAACTTCGCCTTGGTGCAACCGAGCATTCCGGTTGACGCCCCCAACATCGCCAAGGCCATGCATGCCGCGCTCGGCGAGGACAAGACACCGACCCTGGCGGAACTCGGCGTGCCCGCTGCGCAAGGGGAAGGGATGGTCGATTTGCGCGTCTATCTCGCGCCGGTCATCAATCGCACCGCCACCGAGGAAGAAGTGATGCAGGCCGCGGAAAAGGTGGAAGCCGCCGCTGCGAAAGATCCCAAAGTTCGCAAAGCAGTCGGCGACGCCACCAAGCGCATCGTCGATGCCGGCAAGCTGGAAAACTACGGCACCGAAGCCGCTCAGGCGTACTTCAAGAAATGGGCGGTGGAGTTTAATAAATAGTACTCATCACGCTCCGCGTGATGCGCGCTGATCGTACGAACGCTCAGCTACTCGCTGGCGGTGGTCATTGCGGAATTTACTGATGGTGAATGCACCGAACATCACGCGGAGCGTGATGAGTACTTTACTTTGTGTTCATCACGCTCCGCGTGATGGTCCCTAATTTTCCCTCTTGCAATTAATCGCCAATCATTGCCTCGCGATACCGAGGCGATGATCAGCGAGTAACTGAGGAATGGTGAATGCACCGAACATCACGCGGAGCGTGATGAGTACTTTACTTTGTGTTCATCACGCTCCGCGTGATGGTCCCTAATTTTCCCTCTTGCAATTAATCGCCAATCATT
>JBGSHH010000547.1:0-3553 GCA_041752355.1 Pirellulaceae bacterium
ATGCTGCTCGCCAGCGCCGCAGCACCGGCGGCCGAAGCGCCCAGCCAAGCGCGGCGGGAGAGGTTGTGTTCGTGAGGAGTGCAGAGCATGGAAAAACCTCGAGTCTGAATCAGCCGGTCTTAAAGTCAGTGCTCGTCGTTGGCACGTCTATACTTCAATCAGTGAACAGCCTCGCTCACGATAAATCTCGGCCGTCATGGCCTCCAAGTCGGGATCGTCGCGAAAGGCACATGCAAACTCGAGAATATCGTTGATTTCGTGCTGTGCTGCGAGCCAGCGATAAACGACCACCTTCAAGATTCGCCACTGACCGTAAATGTCCTGCGCCGGCAAGCGACGATCGGCGATCAGTCGCTCGACATCTTCGCGCGCAACGCGCAACAGATCGGCAACTTCTTCGACCGTGAGGACTTCGAGTTGGGTAGCTTTCTGGATCACGGCCGTGACGTCCGTAATGACGTCTCTTAATGGTTCAAACAAAACTCATTTGCCGACAACAGCGCCCAGACGACATTCCTCACGGCGACCTCACGTGCGTCCTTGTGCGTTGCCAAGTATTCTACCAGCTCGGCCAATTCCACTTCCGTCGGTGGGCGGCTGAAGATGGTCAGGAACGCCGTGTTGACGAGTTGGTTCGCGTCGTCGGTTTTCAGCAGCACATCAATCAAGTTGCCCTCTTGGCGCGTCAGCAACTCCAGCACGGCGGTATCATGCGACAAGAATAACGCCCCTTTCACTCCCGGGGCAAATTCCGTCTCCGGCTCGCGCGCTGGCTGCGCCCAGGCTTTAATGCTGCGCTTCTTCAACTCCGCCAACGGCTTTTCATCCGGCCACGGTCCGGTCGCGATCCAAATACTGCGCGCCATTTGCTCGGGTGAAAGCCCTTTTTCCAACGCCACGCGATAGCTCGTCTCCGAAACTTCCGCGTCGCCTGCAGGTAGCGCGCTACTGCGCTGGTAGGTCTCGCTAAGTGCCAACTCGCGCATTAAATAGCGTAAATCAAACTGGTGCGCGACCAAATCATTCGCCAACAGTTCCAGCAACTCCGGATGCGATGGCGGATTGCCAGCATGACTGAGGTCAAGTGGCTGCACCAATCCGCGCCCCAGCATCAGCCACCACATGCGATTGGCAATGTTCCGCGCAAAGCCAGGAGTTTCGGCGCGCGGCAAGTCGGCCGACAGCACGCGTAGCGGACTGAACTTCAGCACGCCTGGGAAGTTCTTCGCCTTGTCGGGTGGCGTTTCAAACTCCTGCCCTTTCTCCAGCATCGGAATCATCGTCTCGACGCTAAACGGCAAGCGCGGACCCACTTGATGCTTCCCGGCGATGAAGACCGATTGAAACTCGATCTTCATCGTCGTCGGCTTCTCATTCACTGCCGGATAAGGAGCGCCGCCGCGCAGTTCGGAGTTTTGAAAGTAGGCATACAGACCCTGATAGTCGACCTGCTCGTAGTCGTCGATATGCGGATGATCGTGACACTGCGCGCATTGCAAATCGACGCCGAGAAACAATCGCCCCACATCGCGCGTCAGCGCCGGATAGTCGACGGGATTCTCGCCATAGTGTTCCAACCGCTTGGCGACGAACGCGCCGGCACCGCGAGCGGGATCGTCGTCCAAATGGGGCGCAAGCATCTCCCGCACCATCGCGTCCCAAGGCTTGTTTTGCTGAAAGGACGCCAGCAACCAGGCGTTCCATAACTCATGCTCACCGAGCCGCTCGGTCAGCATCACATGAAACACTTCGGCCAGGTGCGCAGGATGCTCCGGCGACGCCAGCAACGCATCGATGAGTTTGAGGCGTTTGTCGGCGGCTGCATCGTTGAGAAAGCGCTGGGTTTGGTCGCGGGTGGGAATTCGCCCGCTCAAATCAAGATATATCCGCCGCACGAACTCCGCGTCACTGGCGGGCCCATTCACTGCCCCGCCTGCCTTGGAGGCGATGGCGGCATCGATCTGTTTATGGAGCGGCTCTTGCGCCCCGGCAATGGCCGTCAGCGCGAACCAGACAAGCAACAAGCAGAGCAAAGAGCGTGGCATGGCGGGAAGTCGCGCAAGAAGCGGAAGGAAGGCGGATACATCGACAACCGTTAATGTACGCAAACCGGCGGAAAATTGGAAGCGAAATCGTGCGTTGTTCACCACACAACATTACGGACCGTGTCACTTCCCCGCCGCCCACTCCACGCCAGCGACCACGTGTTGCTTGCCAAACGACGTGTTAAGCGAACGCAGGTCGTGGCCAAGTTCGGTGTAGAAGAAACGACCGCCACCATGTTCGCGTAGCCAGGCGATGGGATGATCCTTGCCCATCGCTTTACCACCGCGCTCTTGGAAATAGGGACGTACCGGCTCGTACGTCGTTTCATCGACGCGCAACAGCACTTTGACGCCGGGAAGCCCCGTCACCGATTTGTCGTGATTGGTCCAGTCGGCCTCGTAAAAGAATTCTGCGGCTTGGCCTTTGACCGTGGGATGACCCTTGGTCGCTGGATCGACCACGACGCGCGCCTTGCTAAAGACGGAATCACTGTTGAAGTCGCAGCCAGCCAGATCGTAGAACCATTCCCATTTGGTTTGATGCACCAGCGCCGCATGCAACGCCACGATGGCGTGTCCATTTTTGTACCAGTCTTCGATCGCCTGCCGTTGCCCTTCATTGAGAATGGTGGTGAGCTCATTGCAATTGTTCATGAGCAGAACATCGTAAGTCGACAAGCGCTCGCGCGTCAGATCGCCAGGCGTTTCTGTCACATCGACTTGATAGCCCGCCTCGCCGAGCGTGCGGACGAGCCAGCCATTGCATTGCGGAATCTCCGGATGACGGTACCAACCGGTCCCGGAGAAGAGCAAGACCTTGGGCTGTTTCGCTTTTTCGACAGTAGCGATTGGTTCCGCCGCCAAAGCGGAGAACGTACATCCCGCCACGGCCAGCCAGCTACCGCACTGCAACATTCGCCGTCGTGTCCAAGAGCACTGCATGGATATTCCTCACTCGGATAAATCGTGATGATCGCATCGGACTAGTTATCATTGTAGTTGCGCCCGATTCCGCTGTGGGGTAGGCGTCCCGCCTGCCGACTTTGCTATGCTTTCTGCACTTAAAAGCCCGCAGCGTCAACGCAGGCGTGGGTAGTGTGGCGAGCTTACACGAGCTTAACAAGGACATGCATAATACGACACGTAATACGTCAGAGACGAAATGCGAGCAGAAACTGCGAGCATATTAAGGTGAGAACGGGGCCGACTGGGAGGCAGAGGCGTGCTGCGGTGCGTGAGATGAACCCAAAAGAGCCAACTAAGGGCGCGAGAGAGAAAACGCGAGCGGAGAGCGAGCGCGATGAGGAGGGGAAGACAACAGGCTAAGGAGCGTGGCGGCGAGCTAACCGCCTGCGCTCGGCAGTGGGACGGCGTTGTCGAGATGGTGCAGGCCGCGTTGCTGGGCGACTTCGCGCAGGCGTTCGCGGGCGGTGGCGAAATAATTGCCGAACAAACGCGTCTTCGCCAACATCTTCTGCAGGCGATTGCCCCAAAACTCGGCGCTCGTG
>JBGSHH010000548.1:0-2267 GCA_041752355.1 Pirellulaceae bacterium
AATTGATCGCGCGCTCCGAACAGCTGATGGGGCAGCATGGCAAGAAGTGGGTGCGGCCATTCAAAGAGATGGAACTTGAACCCCGTATCATGAACATGTATCTGCCCGATATTTGGTTTGAGCGCGGCATGATCGAACAACTCATTATCGACAAGCGTGCGATCATCCCAGGCAAGTTCGATCGCGTGATCGAACTGGCCCCCGCGTTGAACATGCTGACCTTCGAGCGCTGCTCGCCGGACTGGCAAGCGATCAGCAATGCGCCGCAGATGTCGCGCATCAAAACGCTCGTCTTGTCCGACGTCAAAATGAAGATGCCGGACATTCGCCTGCTGTTGGCATCGCCCCATCTGAAGAATCTGGAAACGCTCGATCTGTCGGAAAAGGAATATGGCCTGGAGTTGGTCGAGGCGCTCGCCAAGTCGACGCAGATCCGCAACTTGCGCTCGTTAAAGATCTCCTCGTGTCACTTGCCGGAGGAAGCAGGCAAGCTGCTGGGAAACGAAGCTAGTTTCGGCAAGCTCCAGCGGCTCGATATCGCTTACAACCAGCTGGGTGACGTGGGGATTCAAGCGCTGGCTGGTGGTTCGCAACTGCAAGGCTTGCACGCGCTGCGCGTCTCTAGCAATGACTTCGCCACCGAGGGCCTGGAAACGCTGGCGAAAGCACCGTTCCCCTCGCTGCAAGAGTTGGAAGTCGAATCGAGCCGCTCGGAAGTCGCCGGATTTACCGCACTGGGCAAAGCTTCCTGGTTGGCCACGCTCAAGAAGCTTGACCTAGGTTGGTGTCGCGATGGCGACGCCGGTCTCGCCGCACTCTTGAGCGCAGGCAAACTCACCAGGCTCCGCAATCTGGCGATCAACGGCAACGATCTCACTGCCGCCGGCGCCCAACAGCTCGCGCAAACGCCGCAACTAGCGAACCTGGCAGAACTCGATCTTTCCAGCAACGAGATCGGCGACGCGGGCGCGCTCGCCTTGGCAGAATCACCCCATTTGAACAAGCTCCAAAAGTTGCAGATCTATAGCGTTGAGATTGGTGGTGACGTTAAACAAAAGTTGGTGAAGCGGTTTGGCGAGGATGCGGTGAAGGGGTAAGTTGACGCAAGGTGTAGGCATGAGCACGTATATGGTCGGCTGCGCCTGCGGGGCAAGCAGTCCTGTCACGGCAACGCAGGCCGGTTCCAAGATTCATTGTGCGTGTGGCAGAACCGTGGATATTCCCACGCTGTCGACGTTGCGGAAATCGGCTGGCGAGTCGGCGACGCCGCAAAACGCGGTCGAACGTATCAAGGCAATGCTCCAGCGAGGCGAACTCCCCACAGGAGACATTTGTCCGTACTCCGGGCGGCCAGCCAACGACACGATACTCTTCCACGTGCAATGCGAACGCTCTTGGGTGCGAGGCGGGGAGATGAGTCCAGGTAAAATCATTGCGTACATTTTCTTTCTCGGATGGATTGGAGCTTTGATCGCATATTACTCTCATCGGCCACGCGAAGAACTTGGACGAGATACATCGCTGACCATTCCACTTCGAGTATCCTCCGATGTTCGGGCAATGATCTTGCGCATGCGGGGCCAACGAAAACTAAAATCGCTCCTGTCGCACGTACCGGCCTATGCTCAATTGTTCGCGGAATTCCGCGATGCAACGGTCTCACCGGGTTATACAAAATAGCATTCCGTAATCCGAGCTTCGAAATCCCAAGGCTTATCGATCGTCGTTCCTCCGCTGTTTTTTCCACTGCGGAAAAGGTTTCCCTGAACCATCCTGCGGCCAACCGCGTACACCTTCCAACGCCAATTCTGGCTGGGGGGCCGAGTTATGGATGAGTCCGCGCCGAGCGCTCGTGGTGCGCGCCGTTGGTTTCGCTTTCGCTTGCGAACGCTGCTAATCGTCGCACCGCTGATCACCATTTTGCTGACCTGGGGTGGCACGCGGTGGTATGCAGGCTATGTCGATGCCTGGGCGGTGGGCGAAATTCAAAAGCTCAATGGCCAGGTCGTGCGTGATGATCACCAGCGCGTGACGCATGTCGAACTGCCAGGAAGAGCGGTCGATGACGAGGCGCTCGAAAAGCTCATGCCTGCACTGACCAGCTTTCCGCGTTTGGAATCACTCGTGCTGGCGAGCAACAAAGTGAGCGACGACGGACTCGCTCTACTCACGTAACTCCCCAGGCTGATACTTGTCTATCTAGCCGATACGAAAGTCACGGACGCCGGCATCGCGAAGCTGAAAGCGAGTAATCCCATTCTTAAGGT
>JBGSHH010000549.1:0-10004 GCA_041752355.1 Pirellulaceae bacterium
GTGGTCGCTTCGGTACTATCGGCCGGCTCGGCCTGGGCGGAGGAAACGCCGGCTGCGACCAAGTCGGTGGCGGAATTGATCGAACAACTCGATGCCGAGAACTTCAAAGATCGCCAATCCGCCAGTGGCAAGTTGACCGAACTTGGCAAAGAGGCGATTGAGCCGCTCGTGCAAGCCGCGACTGGCGAGAGCGCGGAAGCCAGCACGCGGGCGTTGGAAATCCTGCGTCAGCACTTTGATGGCGATAACGCCGAACTCAAAGCCGCCGCGAAAACAGCTTTGCAAAAAGTCGCCGAAACGGAAAAAGGGTCGGCCGCCCGTCGTGCCGCGGAAATCATTGCTCCCAAGCCACCCATGCCTGCCGACCAGGGCACGCCTTTTGGTGGCGGAGGCATTCGCATTCTGCCCGGGGGCATCGCGCCCGTTCCGCTACGTCTGCGCGTGGAAGCGATTGCCGGGGGAGCAGGTTTCAAACGGATGTCGGTGAAGACCGTCAATGGCGTGAAGGAGATCGAAGCGCAAGATGGCGAGCGAACCGTCAAGATCAACGATGATCGCGACAAGGGCATCAAAATGAAGGTCACCGAGAAGAAGGATGGCAAAGACGAGACGAAGGAATACGAAGCTAAGAATGCCGAGGAACTGAAAACCAAGCATCCCGAGGCCCACAAGCTTTACGAGCAATATGCGCAAAAGGGTGCTGACATTCGCATCGAAGCCTTTCCTGGTGTCCCTGGTTTCGCCCCTGCTTTCCCCATCGCTCCAGCGCCAGTCGCACGCGCGCGAGCGATGATTCTGCGCGATCCGCAGGAAATGGCGGAGCAAATCGACAAAGCACAAAAGCAACTGAGCGACGCCACCGACCGCCTGAAGAAGATCGTCGAATCCGCCGACAATCAGGAGGAAATCAAGAAGGCACTCGAAGCGCTGGATGCAACCCGCAAGCAGTTAGAGGAAGTCAAAGCGAAGGTGCAGCAGTGAGACTTAAGTAGGATGGGTCCCTTGGAGCGTGGGCGTCCCGCCTGCTTTCCGTGTCGGATGGAGGGAGCGCCCTTGGATCGTACGTCGCTACATGGAAGACCGCCTCGATGCGCAAACGCGTGCTTCGCAACAAGCCGTTGGTGGTTGATGGGCAACGATACCTCGCGTCTGTCACCGTAACCTACGACGATGCTGTAAACCTGCGCGTGATTTTCCGTGCCGACTTCGGTACACGCTCTTTCGTCACTATTACGGGCCTACACAACTTCGACTACTTTCACCACTACGGGCACTGGTCAAACGAAGACTATTCCGAAACCAAAGACATGATCGAGATCACTCCCCGCATGCTTGCACTACTGATACAGTACGCGCGAAATCAAGGCTGGTCACCGGAGTTCGATAAATCCAATCGCCACCTTAAACTTGCAAATGGCGATGCCAAATCGCTACTTGCCGAATACGATGGTCGTGATGGCGACAGCGGGTCGTCTTGAGTGGCACCCCGATGTAACGTAGGCTGCGTGTTTACGGCAAAGTTACGCGGATCCGAGCCGCTAGTTCTGATGGGATCTCCTGAATTATCTTGCTTCTCAGCGTTCGCGAGGGAATTTGTTCGTAGCTATTGGGAAACCGTCAAGAGTGGCGAATTCCCCATGCCGCCGAATGAACCTGTGGAGGAAACGTTAAACGAATTGCAGGCGGCCGTTTCCCATACCACGGAAATACAAACGGGCCGAGCAGGGTCACTCTACAAACTCTTGATGAGGAGAGACCCGGATTGGTGGCTCTTCACGTTCCATCACGACTCCACTGGCTGGACGCTCGTGGGTTGCTCTGCCCCCTCTGCGGACAAGAAGAGGCCACATGACCTACTGGGGGCTACCTACGCTCATTATTTCAAGCCTTTTCTGCGGCACGTTACGGATCTTGCTCAAACGCGAAGTCGCCGTTAGCGACCCACCCTACTTTTTCGCGTGGCGTTTGACGACCATGCGGCTGGCGGCTTTGGCGGCGAGACGCTGACGCTGGGTGGGCTTGTAGCCATGCTCGATGGCGAACCATTCGGCGAAACGCTCGCGATCGATGTAGCTGGTGTTACGCTGGTCGAGCAAATGACCCAGTTCGTGGATCAGGATGTTGTTGAGATAAAAATCCTTAATTGTCTCAGGCGTCCAAATCAGTTTCCAAGCGCTCCCTTGCTGTACCCAGTGACCACCGAACATTTCGGCTTCGGTTCGCAAGGCGGGACGAGGAGGACGAGGATAGTACTCGATGAGGCTGTCTTCGATCGGATAGAGATACAGCGCGTTTCCCCACTGCATGCCGTAGCAAGGAAACGTCAGCTTCTTGCGAGTGATGCGACTGAATTGCACCACTTCCAAGTTTTGCAGCATCTCGCTGGGGAATTCGCTCAAACGGGCGCGCACTTCGTCCGGCGTAACTGCGTGTACGTAGCCTTCGCCAGCAGGCTGGACGACAAAACGATAACGTCCTGAGGGTTCGTCGGAGGGTTCGTGCCATGTCTCAGGCGGAACAAACGCGCGATCGCGCACCGCGTCGCCACCGCGCGCTCGCTTACCCTGGGGGAGTTGCTGACGCAAATGATTGGACGGCAACACACCCGCAGTGCGAGCCGCAGAACGGCCTGTCATGTTTTTTTGAGGGCGCTGAATCATGGAAGTCACCGACGAGATGCAATCGCATGGAGCCGAATAGGATCACCGGCAGTTCTACGCCGGTCGCAGCCTTCCTGGCACATCTCTATCGTAGGAATCCGCCCGGTGTAAATTCAAGTGGACAGCTTAAGTGGCTATCTGCAAAGGATTTAGCGATAATACGCCGGTGGGGGTTGCGGATGTCCAAGTAGGAATTGAGCCACTTGGCGGCCTATCCAAAGGAGGGGGCGCAATGACGAAAAGTCGATTGCGCGATGTGATGCGGCGATTAAAGACAAGCCGTGCGCAGCGTCGAGCGAAGCGATGGAGTGGACAGCGCGCTAGTATCTTTCTCACCCGGTCGCTTGGATTTGTTTTCACGCGGCGCATCGCCACTAGCGAAACTGGCGATGATGATGACGAGCAAAATCAGGAACGCCAGCACACCACCACCAATGTAAAGATAGAGAGGTGGAATGCTTTGCTTGCGACGTACCCTATCGAGCAAGGGATTGTTCCCGCTCCCTCCAAGTTTGTCGCTGCCCGTGCGAACTTCGATCCCTAAATCGATTTTGCCGCTATCGGCCTTGTCGGCATCGAGCGGTTTGGCGACGCGCAGGCCGCGCACGCTGGATCCGGGGCGAGTAGTGCGACGGGTGTCGTCCTGACTGCGACCCTTGATGGTTTCGAGTCCTGGATCATTGATCTGGGGAATGCTCGTCGTCGCGCGAAACGCACCGGAATCGGTGGCTTTGGCTGGGGGGCGAGCGCGTCGAGCGCCACTCCCCTGCCCTTTGCCACCGCGCGCTCGCAAGCGACCGGAATCGCCGGCACCGACTTTCACACCGGAATCGCCGGCAGCGGTCTTAGCGCTGCGACCAGCCATGAAGTCGTATAGCGCATCGGCCACTTCCTGCGCCGATTGATAGCGGTTTTGCGGCTTTTTCTGCATCATTTTGAGGCAGATGTTGATGATCGCGTCGGGGGCGTCGAGTCGCTCGGCCTTGATACTCGTCGGCATTTGCGACTGATGCTTGGCGATGCGTTGCGCCAGCGTCCCCTCGGGAAAAGGCGGATGTCCTGTCAGCAGGTAATACAGCGTGCAGCCCAAGCTGTAGATATCCGCCAGATGATTCACCTTATGGCTATTTAAGGCTTGTTCTGGCGAAAGGTAATCGGCCGTGCCGAGGACGTTTTCGTTATGCGCGATGGTCAGCGAGGCTTTGTCATCGTCGTTGGACATCAATGCCAGGCCGAGATCCAATATCTTGACGGTGTTGGCATCATCGAGCAGCAAATTCGCAGGCTTAATGTCGCGATGGATCAGACTGGCATCGTGCGCGTGTTGCAAGCCTTCAGCGGCCTGAGCGATGTAGTCAGCGGCGGCGTCGTAGTCGAGCGGGCCCTTCTCTTTCACGACCGATTGCAGGTCGTGCCCTTTGACGTACTCCATCACTAGGTAATGCGTATCACCGTCGTTATCGACATCGTACGCGCGGACAATGTTGGGATGATCGAGCGAGGCGGTGGCTTGGGCTTCGAGATGAAAGCGCGCGAGGTAGGAGGAATCGTTGACGCGCGACTTGGGCAGTACTTTGATCGCGCGCCGACGCTGCATCAACACATGTTCGGCTAGATAAACGCTACTCATACCCCCGGAGCCGAGGAGGCGGAGCAGCTTATATTTGCCAAGGAAAAAGCCCTTGTATTTCTTATCGAAGAGCATCTTGCAATGCCACGACGAAAGCAAATCGGCTTTGATTAGGTGTTCGGCAACGACATCGGCATCCTCGGGTAGTTTGCCTTCGTGCTGTGCTTGGAGCGCCTCCAGCGCGGACTTCAATTGGTCTTCAGCAACCAAATTGCTGCGCTGCACTAAGTCGAGGAAATTTTCAACGCTGAGTTTAGCCATGCCTGAAAATCGTCCGGTTGCGGCACCCCTATCCCCTAGGACCGCTCGCCGGATTGGGCGGAGTTGTTGATAATCCGCCCGAACAGGCGGAAGAAAAGTCAAACAAGCCTCACACTATCGCCGCCGCGCCTGGAAACGTCCTGTACAATAACCGCGCCACGCCGATCCACGAATCGTTGTCGCCATGATGTGGCCACAAGCTGCATTGGACAACACTTCCGGGGATTCGAGAAGGATACCACCCGACCCCACAAATAGCAAACTGGCCGCTACTTATTTTACCCACCTTTCACGCAATTCCAACCTTCTGCGGGTTTACGCAATTTGACAGTACAACCCCTGCGCCGCGAGTTGGTTTCTCTATGCCGCCGAAAAATGTTGTTGTTTACACCCGTGCGGGATGTCACCTGTGCGACGTAGCGTGCGAGACGTTGGAGCGCTACGGACTGGACCCGACCAAAATCGATATCACCACGGATCCGGCTTTGCTCGCGAAGTATCAGTATCTGATTCCAGTCGTCATTCTGGACGGTCAGGAACGGTTTCGGGGCCGTATCGACGAAATTCTGCTGCAAAGGCTGCTGTAGCGTTACGTGTCACCCACGATTCAGGTAGGAAAAACCCTTATGCGGGAACTGGCCATCTTCGCCAAATACTGGGAGCCAGGCAGAGTGAAAACACGCCTAGCGGCGGCGATAGGCGAATCTGCTGCAGCCGAGATTCACAGGCTGTCACTGTTGGCGATCCTCGACAGGTTCGGGACCTGTAGCGAAAGTAGATCGGTGGTCTTCTCTCCCTCTGATAGGGAAGAGGAATTCCGGGAGGCCGTTCCGGACACGTGGGTGATGCAGCCACAATCGCAGGGCGAACTGGGTGAGCGGATTGTCGCGCACTTCACCGCTGCCGCGCAGCGTGGTGTCACCAGCGCGGTCATCCTAGGGAGCGACAGTCCGACGTTGCCACGGCAGCGCATTGAGCAAGCCTTTGCCGCCTTGCGATCCGCGGATGTGGTCGCGGGCCCCAGCGAAGACGGTGGCTTCTATTTGCTCGGCTTACAATTGGAGCGCGTGTCTGCGGCGCTGTTGTCCCAGTGGCTCGCCGAGATGCCCTGGAGCACCGAACAAGTTTGGCCGCTTTTGCACACTAGGCTCACGGCGGCGAACGTTCGTTTGCAAGTGCTCGAACCTTGGTACGATGTCGATACCGTGGCGGAGTTATCGCGGTTGCACGCGGAACTCGACGAACTGGCGGTGGACGATCCGTTGTGGTCGCCGCTGTTAGAAGCCGTTCGCGCGGCGTTAATATGATTTGTGGAAGGCGAACTCATTCGCCGACTGTTTGCCCACTCATTTGATTCCATCGAACCTCCCATGCCTCAGGCGGATGTGTTGATTGTTGGTGCCGGTGTGATCGGCCTGTCGCTGGCTTACGAACTGGCAGGTCGTGGCCTGCGCTGTACGGTGATTGATCGCGGACCACTGGCACGCGAGGCATCCTGGGCGGGCGCGGGCATCCTTCCGCCTGCTAATTCGGCCACGGCTCGCCATCCTTATGACGAGCTACGCGGCCTAAGTTTTTGCCTGCATGCCGAGTGGGCAGAGCGCTTGCGCGCGGAGACAGGCATCGACAATGGTTATTGTCGGTGTGGCGCGATTTATCTGTCTCGCAGTCATGGCGAAGCGGCCTCGCTACGGGGGCTCTACAACATCCTCCAAGCGGAAGAGATCGCCTGCGAACGCTTGACGGCCGAGCAACTGGCAGAAGTAGAACCGGCGCTGGCGAAGATCGCGCAATCCGGTCGCTTGAAAGCCGCTTATGCTGTGCCGGCGGAATGCCAACTCCGCAATCCGCATCATCTGCAAGCTCTAATTGCGGCCTGTCGTGCGCGACGTGTGGAGTTGTTGCCGGAGGTGAACGCCGAAGAATCGCTGCTGGAGCGCAATCGCCTGAGTGGGATTCAGACTTCGAGGGGCTGTCTAACCGCTGGCAGTTACTGCTTTACGGCAGGTGCATGGACGCAATCGTTACTTGCCAAACTGGGCATCGCCAATGGGATTCTGCCAATGAAGGGGCAAATGCTGCTCTATGCCTGTCAGCAGCGGCCTTTCACCGCCGTGATTAACGAAGGCAATCGTTACCTGGTCGCGCGTGAGGATGGGCATGTGCTGGTTGGATCGACCGAAGAAGAAGCTGGCTTCGACAAGAGCAACACGACAGAGGGACTGCGCGATTTGCAAGATTTCGCCTGCGATGTGGTGCCGGCGCTGGCGAGTGCGACGTTGTCAAAGAGTTGGGCGGGCTTGCGGCCAGCGACTTTCGACAGTTTGCCGTATCTGGGGCCGATACCCGGACTCGACAATGCGTTTGTCGCGGCGGGCCATTTTCGCAGCGGCCTGTATCTCTCGCCCGGGACCGCGATCGTGATGAGCGAGTTGGTGCGTGGTGAGTCAACGTCGATCGATCTACACCCGTTTCGCCTCGGCCGGGGGTGAAGAGGCTTTGCGCGGGGTACTTTGTGAAATATCTGAAGTTTCCGCCAGACGTCCTTGAAAGCTGCACCCAATGCGATACTGCGGCGCTTCCGCGGTCCCTTCATTGCGGGCAGTGACGACACGCGCGAGAACATAGTGGACGCCGGTCTTGTCTTCCATTTCGACCACTAACATCGACGACTGCGGCGCTCGTGGGGCAACGAACGACAATCCACCGGCGGAAAGATCGCGGCATTCGTAGTGCGTGAACTCCGCGCCGTCGGGGAGCGTGCCATGTCGATACTCGGCGATCGCCAGATTCTTGCGAAAGCAATGCCGCGCGACATTGGCGTTGTACGTAACAATCGCCATTTGTTCGCCGTTGTGGCCATAGGTGCAATTGCGGCCGCCATTCTTGGCCCCATACAAGGCCGAGTCGGCGCGCTGGAGCAACGTTTGCTGACTATCCTCCGGCATCGCGGTGGTCACGCCCACGCTCACGGTCACCTTCAGGCGTAGACCTTGGTGCTCATACGAACCTGCCGCAATCGCCATTCGCAAGCGTTCGGCGACCTGGCCAGCTTCTTCTAACGTGGTATCCGGCAGCAAAATGGCGAACTCCTCGCCACCGTAGCGCGCGGAGAGATCCATTTCACGCAGATCGATGTCGACGATCCTCGCCAGTTCTTGCAGCACGCGGTCGCCTGCCGGATGCCCGTATTTGTCGTTGAGATCCTTAAAGTGATCGACATCGAGCATCAGGAATGACAGTGGCGTTTGATTGCGTCGCCATTGATCCAAGCGGCGATTGAGGTCTTCATCCAAGCTGCGTCGATTGGCTAGTCCGGTGAGGGGATCGGTACGCACTTCGGAGAGCAGCACTTCGAGTTGTTTGCGCTGCGTCTGAACTTCGGATCGCGTTTGATTGAGTTCGGTGGTCAAGCGCGTATTGATCGATAGGATCTGCGCCACGGCGGCCAGCAGCACTTGTTGATCGGCGGCAGGATCGGCTTGTGTCGATTGAATTTCGCGATTGATCTCTTGGATTTGTGCGGAGTGGTCGGCGACTTTCGTATCGACGCTATGCAGCATCTGTTGAAAGAAGTTGCCGATGTCCTGCAAACGCTCGAGTTCCTTCTCGGATGCGGCGGACCGCGCTTCAGCGCGCGGATCGGACGGAGCCACGATAACCGTCTCGCGACGTCGCGCTAAAAACAGCATGATCCCCGTGCTTAACGCCACGTTGACCAACGTAAATGCAAGTAACCAAGCCATGCTCTGTTTCCTGGCAGTGATGGGGAAACCTCACAACGCTAGGTTACGGTTAACGACATCTACGCCAATTTCGAGGGAGCGAATTAGCGGGGGCGACGTATCCTGGTGGAGATTGTGCCGAAGGAATGGATGGTAGGGAGGTCAAGCTTGCGGTAACGCGCATGCTATGTTTCAGCAGCAGAAATTCTAAAGAAGTCGCGCCACCTTAGAGAAGACGTTGAATGCCATGAACGCCGAACAGACACTTCCTTTCACGATTAAACTGACCGAATCCGAGAAGGCTTTCTTTGCGAAACGCGGCCCTCTACCCAAAGCCTGGTTTGAAGGTCGCCGCTCGCCCCGCTCGTATCAACGTTCGTGCGCGGAAGCCAAGCTATTGTCGCTGCCTGGCAGCACTGAGCCCGCGGTGAAATGTCATCTATTAACGCGCGATATTTCCGACATCGGCCTCAACTTGCTGCACTCGGAAGCCTTGGCTGTGGGACAGCGATTGGAGGTGAAGTTGCGCGATCTCGGCGAGCGCGTCGTGGAAGTGCAGTGGTGCCGCCAAATCGGCGAGCGCTGTTTTGCTGCTGGTTGCGTGTTTGTGTAGGCTCGCCTGTAGTTCGCGTTCATTGCTGGGGTGCTTTGCACACTCTACGGATTTTGAAATCAAGACGGCTCATAGCCCAGGTTCGGCGATAGCCAGCGCTCGATGTCCCCGACCGGCCAACCTTTGCGCCGGGCGTAGTCTTCCACCTGATCCTTCGTAACGCGATCAACCGTGAAATAGCGCGCGTCAGGATGGCCAAAGTACCAACCGCTCACACTGGCGGCAGGCAGCATGGCGAACGACTCGGTGAGCGCGATGCCGGTGCGTTGTTCCGCTTCCAACAACTCGAACAGCGTTTGCTTCTCCGTGTGATCCGGACAGGCGGGATAACCAGGGGCGGGACGAATACCGCGATATTGCTCTTCGATCAATTGCTCGTTGCTGAGCTTCTCTTCGGTGCCGAAGCCCCAGTCGCGTCGCGCTTGCGCATGCAAGTACTCGGCGAACGCTTCCGCCAGTCGATCGGCAAGCGCTTTGACCATGATGGAATTATAGTCGTCATGATCCGCATCGTACTTGGCGCACAGTTCCGCAGCGCCGCAGCCCGCCGTGACTGCAAAAGCTCCCAGGTAATCCTTTCGCCCGCTATCGACTGGGGCAATGTAGTCAGCGAGCGAGCGGAAGTCGTCTTGTCCCTTGCGTGCCCACTGCTGCCGCAGCATGTGGAAGCGTTTAAATTCTTGCGTGCGCGATTCGTCGGTATGCAGAATTACGTCGTCCCCTTGCGACGCCGCTGGCCAGAAGCCGTACACGCCGCGCGCTGTCAGTAGCTTCTCGTCAATGATCCGCTGTAGCAACTTCTGGGCGTTGGCGAACAGTTCGGTCGCCACGGGGCCATAGGTGACATCCTCGAAAATCTTCGGATACTTGCCTTTAAGTTCCCAAGTTTGAAAGAATGGCGACCAATCGATATAGGGCACGAGTTGCGCCAGCGGAAAATCTTCCAACGTGCGCAGGCCGGTGAAGGCAGGCGTATCAATGCGAACATTCTTCCAGTCGGTCTGATACCGCTTGGCGAACGCCTCTGCATAGGGAATGAGATTGCTTTGCCGCTGCGCGTAGGCGTCGGCCAGTTGCTTTTGCAAGGCGGCGTTGTCGCGCACGTAGTTATCGCG
>JBGSHH010000550.1:0-12708 GCA_041752355.1 Pirellulaceae bacterium
CAGGGCAGACAGCACTCAATCTCCAAGTGGAGACCAAGCGATCGTTCATCCATGACGATCGCTATTCACTTGACAGCGAGTGCGCTAAATGTAGCTCCCGTAGCGTGGCTACCTTCTTGGTTTGATGCGACTGCATTCGCCGTAAAATGTCGTCCAATGCGCGTATCGCGCGAAGCACATGCGGCCCTTTATTGAGCATTACGCACTCTGCCCGATGACCCATTGCGGCGTCCGTGATTTCGGCCCGCGACGGCATGCCCTTCTTGGCTAAAGACTCCAGTACCTGAGTCGCCCAGATGACTGGTACATGTGCAGCTTCACAGATCCAAAGTATTTCTTCCTGAACTTCGGCAAGTCGTTCAAAGCCGCATTCCACCGCTAGATCCCCGCGGGCGATCATTACGCCACAACTAGGGGCTCGCATCGCTGTCAAAAGCATATCAGGGAGGTTCTCGAAACCTCGCCGCGTCTCGATCTTCAACACGATGGCAGGTTGCCGTTGTCCGAGTTGAGCTAAGTGCTGTTGCAGCGTTTCAACGTCGCGAGCCGTATTGGCAAAAGAAAGCTCGACGACATCAGCATGTTCGGCGACAAAAACCAGATCATCGCGGTCCTTATCGGTCAAGGCGGGCAGACTGAGGTTACTCTCTGGAAGGTTGATTCCCTTGTCCCCTCGCAGCTTCTTTCCATTCTGACCTGCATGAGTAATGCGAACTAGTACTTGAGACGGTTCGATCTTCTCGATGATCCCACCGATCTTTCCGTCATCAAACCAGATTGCCTCTCTCGGTTGAACGTCTTCAAACACTTCCGGAATTGTGCAACCAATCATGGCAGGGGTTAACAACTGTCCCGCACTATCGTGCCGTGCGGCGCGGCCAGGCCGCATGTCCCGCGTGAGGGCCAATAGATCACCTTCGCGCAAAACTAGACTGGACTCCAAGGGTGGCAAGTCGCCAATCTTTGCTTTGCGATGGGTCCCTGTGACGACACTGCGATCGTGACAAAGTATCGTACCGGGAACGATATAGACCGTTTTATTCGCCTCGGCCCAGCATCCAGCTTCGGTGACATCGACAATCTCAAGGCATCGTTTGGAATCACGAGAATCCTCAAGTGTGATGCGTTCCTTAATTCGGCAGCGGGCTAGCCACGCTTCGGGCACGAGCAAGCAAGCGTCGGCGGGTGATGGAGGGGAGGATAGCTTAGAAGTTAACCAAATCCGCGCTGGAACTTTGACTCGCCCATAGTCGTCGCGGCGAGGCCGAATCCGTTTGACCTTAGCTCCTGGCTCCAGTGGTCCGGTTCGTAATTTCGGTCCGGCCAGATCCATGATAATCCGGCAATTCTTCCCCTGCGATTGTTCTGCCCGGCGAAGGTGCTCGATCATCCGCAACCAAGTGGGAGCATCGTCGTGTGCGCAATTGATGCGCATACAGTTCATACCCTGCTCAAGCAAATTGTGAATGAGCGAGTAGTCTTCCGCAGCTTCGCTGGGCACGGTCACCATGATGCGCACTCGTCGATCTGGTGGCGCCGGACCCAGTAGGTCATGAGCGTGCTCTGCCAGCAATCGCTTTCCATCGGCAAAGTCTACCGAATCGAGAACGCTTCGGGGAGTTTGCTCGCAGCTTTGGAGAAGCCTGTGCAGAACTTTCAGCACGGCATCAACGGTTGCTAAGACATGCTGTTCCGCACGCCCCAAGGAGGACAGCCCAAGTGCAGTTAATTCCTGCTGCAGCGGCCTAAGATCACTGCGACGGAGCGCCAAATAATGCAGTAGATTCCTGGCGCTCTGACGGTAGTGGGGATGAACCGCATTCAGCCGAGATGCTGGAACCGTCGCATCGTCGCACAATCGCCCGCGAAGTTCGGTTAGTTGTGATAATAACTCTTCGAGACTTAACTCTTTCTTAACACTCTCATTCTCATTTGCCAAAGTGAATTCCTTTCAAGCCCGAACCTGGATCCACACTTTTCGATAGAATGCCGCTCGGGCTCGACCAACTAAATCGCCTCAGTTCCGAGCAATGGAGGCACAAACTTTGTGGAACGACTTATGACTGGTGCTAGATTTCTTTCCGCGCTTCAGGCATTTGCAAGCTCAACCCTGGAAAAGGATGCCGCAAGTGAGCTAAGGCTCGACGACTGCTTGGCCGCATTCAACCTGCTCGCAAGTGATGCGACCTTTAAGGCAGAACTGGAAAGATGCATGGTTACCGAAACGAATCCCCAAGTTCATTTCGCTGGAATTCTACGCACGGTGCTGGCTGCGGCCAAGCGGAGTGAGCAAGACTAGACAATTATCTGCTTCACCGTTCCTTCATAATAGAAAGGCTTGGATTGGTAAGAGTTGGAAGGCAAGCCTCATTGGTGGTTCAGCGCCAGCAACTCGCTGAGTGAGGCATCCTCGCCGCAGGACTCAGATCACTTCCCATAAAAATGGTGTCGATCTCCAGTCAGCGACAGCTATCTTCTCTTCAAATAAATCGCATCTTCATCAAAATGATATGCCTGCTTAGAGACACTCCAGACTTTCTGCCAACGCCTGATCGGTTTATGTTTGCCAGCGAATGAGTCGCTAGAACTCAGTCCTCGTTGCTACTCCTCCACTCGTCACAAGGATTCTCCTCATGGATGTCAAACACGCAATCGAACTGCAAATCGAGGGCGCGATAACGCAACATCGCTTGTTGGCTGGCAACGATCCCCTCAATAGTCTCAACGCGGATGACTGGGCCCGGCCTATTCTGGTCGATTTGAGTCGGGCCAACGTGATCGATTCCAGCGGCATCAATTGGCTGCTTATTGCACAACGACGAGCTCGCGAATCCGGTGGGCAATTGGTACTCCACTCGCTCTCACAAATCGTCGTGAATGTGATCCAAGTGCTACGCATGAACCAAGTGTTCACCATCGCCGACAGTAAAGATGTCGCCCGCAAAATCGCCGCAGGAGTTGAGGCATGAACGACGGAGCTCGCGTTGATTTTCCACTGAACGGCTTGGCGACAATGAGTCCCGAGTTGTTGTTTCGCACACTCGTCGCTACAGCTCAGCGCCATCGGGTCAGCGATCTCTTTCTGCTTTCCGACGAAGATTCGACGCGACTCTGCGTGCGTTGGTTGGGTACCATGCAGTTGTTAGCACACGTCTCTCGTGAGCAGGGACGATCATTGCAGAGTCACGTCAAGGCGCTGGCCGGGATCGATATCGCCGAACGCCGCCGCCCGCTTAGTGGCAGGCAAATGTACGAGCTCGATGATTTCCGACTGGATTTGCGCATCAACTCGGTTCCTACATTGCATGGCGAAGATCTAACCGTGCGGGTACTTGATCGCCAGGTCGGCCTGCTCAAGCTCGATCAACTCGGACTCACACCTTTGGAGTATGGTCGGCTAACGGCATTGCTCGAGTCGCCGAGTGGATTGATCCTGGTGACGGGCCCGACCGGCACCGGTAAGACGACTACGATGTACGCCTGCATTCAGCACTTGCACAATGGCGAACGCAAAATCAATACACTCGAGGATCCGATTGAATACGGCGTGCGTGGCGTCTGCCAGTCGCAGGTACAACCGGCGCTCGGAGTCGACTTTCCGGAGCTGTTGCGACACGTGCTGCGTCAATCTCCCGATGTAATCATGATCGGCGAGATTCGCGATCAGGAAACCGCTTTGACCGCAGTCCGCGCGGCAAACAGCGGCCACCTCGTGCTAGCAACCTTACATGCTCCGGTCGCCGCGCACGCGGTACAAAATATGCTGGCGTTGGGAGCGAACCCATACTTTCTTTCCAATTGCTTGCTAGGCGTCGTAGCGCAACGCCTATTGCGCATGTTGAATCCGGAAACGCGCATTGCCTACGACATCTCCGAGTCACCGGGCACGTTTGCCGACGTGATGGGGCTGCTCGAACCCGGACAAGGGAAAGTGATTTACGGTCCAGGTGGCAGGAACAATCAAGATGCGCCCGACTATATCGCGCGCACGGGTCTGTTTGAAGTACTCACCGTAACTCGTGAAATACGCAACGTTATAGGTGATGGTCTATCTGTAGAGGAAATCACGGCCAAAGCCATCGAGCAAGGGATGATCGATTTTCGCCGTGCCGCGTTTCTCAAGGTCGCGCAAGGTATTACCAGCATCGAAGAAGTGATGCGCGTGATCCCCACCGCCTATCTAAACAGGTGAGCCAACGCCGAGGACGTGATTCTTCCTCTGGCATAGCGTGCGCATCCTGATCGGAATCCTATGCGTCCTCGACTCGATCCCGCGCGACAAACTACGACTGTGCCTCTGGACATTTTCGTCCACACTTAAGTCCTGAACGATAAAGATCTGATGAGTCTTGCTTGCGGTTGACTATTGTCGCGGTAAGTTAAGAAGTTCATACGCCTCGCAGGAGTCTTTGTATGCCACGAATTCTGGTTGTCGATGATGCGCCGGTTGATCGCACGCTCGCGGGCGCACTTTTAACCTCCGTGCCTACATGGCAAGTGCTGTATGCGGTGGATGGCCAACACGCCATCGAACAGATGGCGCAGGAAGTGCCGGATTTGGTCCTTACCGACTTGCACATGCCGCGCGTCGATGGTTTGCAACTCCTGGAAGTGGTGCGCGGCCAGTTTCCGATGGTGCCGGTGGTTCTGATGACGCATTACGGTGGCGAAGAACTGGCCGTCAAAGCAATCGAGCGCGGTGCCGCCAGCTATGTTCCCAAGAGCGCGATGGGTAAGCTTTTGCGGCAAACTGTCTGCCGCGTGTTATCGCTGTCACACGAATCCACGGTGCATGACCTCGCGATGCGCAGTTGCACGCGGCATGAGGAATTCGAACTTGACAACGATCCTGGATATATTGATTTTCTCGCTAACTACTTTCGTAAGTCGGTCGTGGAAATCTGGCAAGATGAATCTCGCCCCGGGGTGCGAATTGGTGTCGCCGTGGCTGAAGCCTTGTCGAATTCACTCTATCACGGCAATCTGGAACTGAGCTCCGATTTACGTATCACCGATAGCGATCTTTTCTATCGCATGGCGCTAGCACGCTCTCGTGAGGCGCCCTTTAGCGATCGGCGTTTGCGAGTCACCTGCAATATCTCAGCACGCGTAGCTTCGTTTACCATTTGCGACCAGGGGCGCGGTTTCGACCATGAAAACCTACCAGATCCCACCGCGGACGACTGGCTCGAACGCCCGAGTGGCCGGGGAATTCTGTTAATGCGCTCATTTATGGACGAAGTCGACTATCACGATCACGGCCGGCAAGTAGTGTTGGTGAAGCATCGCGATGTGGTGCCCGCCGACAAGAGCTCTGAAGCCACCAGCCCGGTCCTTTATAGTTCGTAGTTTGCTGCTCGTCTCGTTGCTGAGGAATGGCCTGCGTTCACGGTGGTCGATGTGGGGAACTGCATTTCTTTGGATTCGACAGCGGCTGCCAGCAACAGCAAATTCATGATTGTCCTCACGTCGTGACGAGTCTCCCGCAATAGTAGATGTCCCGCGATTCGAAGTCAAAAGCAGACGCGTCGAAAGCATTGCGAAAACGGACCATTCACGCCAGAGTGTTCGAAGCACACGAGAGGGTTGGGCGATACGTTCGACATTGCCTTTTACGCCTATACTTCCAAGAAGGTTTGCAGTGCGGGGAGCAACCGATGAATCTCGGCTTGAATTTCGGCATATAACGTGTCGGCGTTGTCGAACTGCTCCGATTGCGCGAGTTGCTCTAATTCGAAGGCTTTGTTAAATGCATTGCCAGCGGCGAAATAGCCGCACGAACCTTTGAGTGTGTGTGCGGCGCGCTTCAAGCACTTGGCGTCACCGGCAGTTAAAGCGTCTTGAATCTCCGCCAACATGTGGGGATACTCTTCCAAGAACACTTCGACCACCGACCGCATGAGCGCCGCATCACCTCCAGTGAAGACCAAGGCGGCGTCCCAATTGATTGCGCTGATTGGTGTTGGCGACTGGGGAGCCATCGTCGCCGCGACAACGGGCTCTTCTCGTCTGGAGAGCAATGCCTCGATCGCGGCATACAGCTCCTTCGGGCGAATGGGTTTGGTGACGTATCCATCCATACCTGCCTCCAGGCATCGCTCACGGTCTCCCTTCATGGCGTGCGCAGTCATGGCGATGATGGGGATATGTCCGCCGCGCAATAGCTCCCATGCGCGAATGCGAGCGGTCGCCGCCAGGCCATCCATGATCGGCATTTGGACATCCATCAAGACCACATCAAACCTACCTTGTTGCACGGCGAGAATGGCCTTTTCACCATCGCCCACCACGGTGACTTGATGTTGATGCTTCTCGAGCAGCAGCACCGCCAAACGCTGGTTGACCATGTTATCTTCGGCTAGCAGGACGTCCAATCCGCGCAAGTACAGCGCATTCTCACCGCCGTTGTGTTCGGCCAACCGCGCCAACGATTGCTCTGGTGCTAGCGCGCCGACGAGCCGCTCGAGCAAGTCCGATGGCTTGAGTGGCTTGGAGACGGTAGCCAACTCGCCGAGCGTCGCCAACAGTTCACGTTCGCCGGGACGACCATTGGCGGTCAGTAATACGATTCGCGGGGGCGTTAGTTGCGGATCTTCGGTCAGTTCCTTTAGCCAGCAGGAAAGATCGACATCTTCCAAGCCGGCATCAACTAGGGCAATAGAAATTTTTTTGCCGGCCAGTGCAGCGCGACGCAAAACGTTGATCGCGCTCTTCGCATCGCTGGCGAGGATCGGCTCCATATCCCATGAATCGAGCATTTCGCTCGCCATCGCGCGGACCGTCTCATTGTCATCGACTACCAACACCGCCAGATCGCGAAGTTCGGCAGGAACCACATGTTCCGCTTCTATTTCAGTGCCACGGGCAAGTTCCACCGTGAATTGAAAGTGCGACCCGCGATCAACCTCGCTTTCTACCCAAATCCGCCCGCGCATCATCTCGACCAACCGTGTCGAGATCGACAAGCCCAGTCCAGTGCCGCCGAAACGCCGAGTCGTGGAGCCATCGGCTTGTTCGAAGGCGAGAAAAATCTTCTCCAAACGATCGGGCGGAATGCCGATGCCAGTGTCGGAGACGATAAAATGGAGCGTGCCACGATCGTCCAGCAATTCAATCGCTTCGACGCGCACCACAATCTCGCCCTGCTCAGTGAACTTGATGGCATTGCCCACTAAGTTGACAATGATCTGCCGCAATCGTCCCGGATCGCCGATCCAGCGATCAGGTATCTGGCGCAAGTACAATGGCGCCAGTTCCAGGTTCTTACCATGCGCACGAAAGGCGAGCGGCTTGAGCAAATCGGCCAGCACTTCACGCAGCCCGAATTCGACCCGATCGAGATCGAGCTTGCCAGCCTCGATCTTTGAGAAATCGAGCACATCATTGATAACCGTTACAAGCCATTCAGCCGAATTGCGAACCATTTCCAAGTATTCGCGCTGCTCCGGCGTCAGCGACGTATCCAAGAGCAAATCGCTCATGCCGATAATACCGTTCATGGGTGTGCGAATCTCGTGGCTCATGTTCGCCAGAAATTGACTCTTAGCATGATTCGCGGCGTCGGCGGCATCCTTTTGCTGTCGAATCAACTCATTGGCCAGCGCCAACAATCGCGATTGTGCGCGGAGTAACATTTGCACGCTGAGCAACTTCGCGCCACCGCCGGGATAGAGGACGACGATCGGCTCATAGGCGAGTTCGCGCGAGCGCGCCAGCGCGGCTTCCGCCGCTTGATGGATCGAGCAATTCGAGCGCAACATCAACGGACCAATCGCGATTGCTTCCCACAGGATGCGAATCGGCCGCTTCATGTACAGTTCCAGCGCGAAAGGGCGGCTGAGATGTTCCAGGAATTTTTCGCGGGAGATCAGGCCGACCAGTTGTTCGCCGTGGACAATCAATACGCCCGGCAAGTCGGGCTGTTGCTCGAACTCGGCCGCGACACGGTTGCCCCAGGTATCGAGTTCAACGCGAAAGTCGTGGACGGTCAAGTCCGCGATCGTGGCGTCGCCCCGCAGGCTGGCGAGACGAATGTCACGTGTGGTTAACTCTTCAGTCGAACACTCATTCATGACTTTCGCCGCTTGACCAGAGTAACTTCACGCCCATCTTCGCTGTAGATAACTTTGTCCATCATTGCTTGCAATAGGACCGCGCACCGATTCGCCGGTTCATTGATGTCGATGCGAACATCGGTAAGCGACGAGATCGGTTGTACGCGCCCTTCATGTCGAATGCGGATTGAGCCCTCGTCCGGCGACAGTCGCACATGAACGTGAACGCGGCGTGCGGCAAACCGAGGAGACGAGCAGAGTTTCTCCAAAGTCGCGATGCCAACATCCGCGTCCAGTCGTGCCGCCAAAAGTTCGTCGGGAGAAAGCTCAAGGTTGCCGTGAAAAACCGCGCTCGCGAGCGCTTCCTCGAGCGCCATTCCTAAGCGAACTTGCTCCGAGGGGTCGCATAGTCCCATGCTCACGGCGATAGATTGCACCAAATCGACCAGACGTTCAAACAACGATTCATGATTGGGGAGTCGAAAACTAAACTCGGCTTGTGTCATGCAGGAGGTCAACCGCTCATACGCTTCGTCAGCGTGATTGCGCGCCAGGACTTGTTCCACAGTATCGAGTAGTTTCTGTGCTAGTTGCGGCTTGGGAACATAGCTAGCGGCTCCTTGTTCCAATGCTTGCACGGCGAGTGCTTCGCTGCCGTGCGCGGTGATCAGGATTACCGGCACGCGCGAATGTTGAATCCGAACCGCCGTCACTAGTTGCAAACCGTCCATCTCGGGCATCGTAAGATCAGTCACGATAACGTCGGGTTGAAAATCAGCGAGTTTCGCTAGCGCGTCGGCACCATTGTTGGCGGTGACGATTTGAAACCGCCCACCCTTCTGCAACACACCGGAAATCAATCGCCGATCGACCGGCGAATCGTCAACCACCAAAATTGTGGACATCAGAATTGCTCGCAATGAAGTGTTATTCCCAAAACCGCCACCACTGTCGCTTGCGCGCGGGCGACGGCTTATGACCCAGTTTGGACATCATCACCAACTGTTGTGACTTGGTGTTGAGCGTCGTGCCGACAATCTTGGCGTTGGCCAACAACGCGCCGTCGAACTTGGCGTTGGAGAGATTGGCGTCGCGCAAGTCGGCACCGCGCAAATCGGCGCTGGTTAAATTCGCATTCGTGAGATTGCCTGTGAGTTTGACCATACTGAGGTTCGCGTGGCTGAGATCGGCTCCGGTGAAATCGGTATCGATGATCCGCGCGTAGCGCATGTTCGCGCCGCGCATTTGTGCATTCTGAAACGACGCCCCCACGATCGTCGCTTCCACAAGATCGGCTTCGGTCAAATCGGCGCAGTTGAAGGTCGCGCCATTGAGACAGGAGTGTCGCAAGATAGTGCTGATCAACGTCGCGTGACGGCAATCGGCCTCGCGCAAATCGGCGTACGACAAATCCGCTCGCGACAAAACACCGTGCGCCAAATCGGCACCAGCAAAGCGCGCACCGCGTAGCAGTTGATCCTCAAGTGTGCTGGGATCGGCGCGCCACAGCACGGCGCTAGTGGTCTTGTGCTTGATTTCGATCATCGCCGTCCCCTGCCTCTCAACGACAATGCCGAACAACGTCGCAGCCTCAAAAACGTGGCCCCTATGCGACGCATTGGCGTGCCTCTTGCAAGTTCGGACGTTTCCTGCGAATCATCCAAATGCATTCCAGCTTTCGATGCAAGCGCTCTCCAGGCGATTTCACACAAACGCCATGTTTCTATCGCTAAATCTTCACGCTACTGCCGCGAAGCGTGTCGCTTGCTCTATGAAACGCCCATCGCCTCTCGTGCTCCAGGGTTCGTCGCCGGGCCGGCCTGACGCTTGCGGCGTTCGAAGTTGGTGCGGTACGGGAAGAACAGCCGCACAGCGGAATGTATCGGGCGAATCATCGCACGCCGTGGCTAGCTGGTAATTTGCCGATCACCAGATTCGTCGTTGAGAGAACTGGCGATAACTGTGAACCATTGCTCTCTTCTACGTCTTCAGTGTCGTCAGCCGCCCGTTACTATCACTGAACCGCTTTTCCTCGATGCCGAATGCATCGAGCATACTGAGAAACAAATTCGCTAGCGGTGTTTCGTCTGAGCAGCGAACGACACGGCCAGGAGAAACCGAGCCGCCACCAGAGCCGGCGAGCAGGATCGGAAGATCGCCCCGGTCATGCAAGTTGCCATCGCGAAGGGGACTGCCGTACAAGAGCAAGCAGTGATCGAGCAATGAGCCGTCGCTTTCGGGAATGGCTTTCAACTTGCGAATGAGGTAGCTAAACTGCTCGACGTAAAAGTGATCAATCGCGTGCAGCGCGTCGAGGTTCTCTGCCTTCTTCTGGTGGTGCGAGTAACTGTGATGGGTCGACTTCAACCCAAGAAAGGGAAAGGCGCGGTCACTGCCACCCATCGAGAACATCGTCGAAGCAATGCGCGTACTGTCGGTCTGGAAGGCAAGAACCATCAAATCGAGCATCACTCGAATGTGTTCGGCAACCTCTGGCGGGATCCCTTCCGGGGGTGACGTTCCTGCCGGCGGCTGCTTCGCAGGCAATCGTTCAGCCGATTGAATCTGACGTTCCACTTCGCGCACGGAGTGCAGGTATTCATCTAGCTTCCGCCGATCCGCACCGCTGAGCTTCTTGTTGAGTTGTTGTGAGTCTTCCAGAACAAGATCGAGGATGCTGCTATCCAGCATTTTTTGGCGGCCACGGGCTCCATCTTTTGCTGACGGTTCGCCAAAGAGCCGAAAAAAGGCGAGCCGCGGATTGGTTTCGGTGGGCACCGGACTCGTCGCTGTCCGCCAGGAGATGGAGTTGCGATACACGCCGCTGTAACCGGCATCGCACATGCCTGCCGGGGTAGGTGAGTCGCATGCAAGTTCCAGGGAAGGCAAACGAGTTCTGTGGCCCAGCTTTTGCGCCGCAAGTTGATCGACGGAGACGCCGCCGACGCGAATGTCTTTGCCAAAACTTTTGAAGGCGTGCGCGGCGGTCAAGAAGCTGGAAGTCGCCCGCGGATGGTCGCCGCCTCCGTCGCCGTGATCACGTCCTTCGTTGAGCGTAAGCCCACGAAAGATGAGGAGATCCTGCTTCACATCGTCGAGAGGCTGTAGCGTGAGAGAGAGTTCGCCGATCTTGCCTGCCGTTTCCATATGCCATCGTCGCCATTCGACGCCGTTTGGCACATACAAGAAGCCTAGCCTCACGGGCGGCTTGACGGACTCCGCTGCGGGGAGAATCGATTCGAGCCACGGCAAGGCAACAAGTGCTCCCAAGCTCTTGAGAGCAGTGCGGCGAGTCAGCGGGTTGTAGTCGAGCATCAATAGCACTCCAATCGACGACGATTACGATTTTTCAACACCGTCCCGCGCGTGAGCAAATCCTGCTTGATCATGGTGCAACGTCCGCCAGACTGCGACGACGGAATGGTTCGCTTCTGACAATACCCAACACCACGCTTGCGAGCCGATAGTCGTCCTGCTTCACACGTTTGAGGATCGTATCGACCGCGCGACTATCGTAAGGTTCCACGCCGCGGCCTAGGGCGTAGGTCATCATCTTTTCCGTCAGGCAGCGAGCGAAGGCCTCCCTTTCCGTTAGCAGATAGGCTTGCAAACCGGGGACTCCAGCAAGCGACTTTCCTTCGGGCAGCACAGCCGAGGAATCGATGGGCAAATTACCGTCCTTCTCGCGCCAGCGTCCGAGACCATCGTAGTGCTCGAAAGCAAAGCCGAGCGGGTCCATCCGCTTATGACACGAAGCGCATGCCGCTTGCGTGCGATGGGCCTCTAAGCGCTGGCGAAGCGTCAGTTTCCCTTTCACCTCCGGCGAATCTGGCAAGGCCTCCACTGCCGGCGGCGGCGGGGGCGGTGGTGCGCCGAGCAGGGCATCCAGCACCCATTTACCTCGCTTGACAGGACTCGTGCGGTCGGGATGGGACGTGGCCGTCAGCACGGCCGCCGTTGTCAATAATCCGCCGCGATGTGCGTCTTCAGGTAGTTCATAACGCAACACCCGATCCCGGTCCTTTTCTTTCAGTTTGTCATCGTGCTCGGGAATGAGTGGCAGTTTGTAGTGTTTGGCCAGTTCTGCATTGGCGTAAGTGAAATTGGCGTCCACAAGTTCCGTGAGCGAGCGGTTCTGCGTCAGGACTTCATAGAAGATGAGCATTGGCTCTTGCTGCATCGCGTTCCGCAATCGCGTGCTCAGTTTGCCCACTTTCTTATCTGGCTGAAACGTGTCGAGGCCACGGATCTGCAGCCACTGCGCCGTAAAATTCTCTGCAAGTGAGAAAGCATTGGGATCGGCAAGCATCCGGCGCGTCTGTGCTTCCAGCACGTCGGGATTCGTCAAACTGCCATCCGCCGCCAGCGAAAACAATTCGTCATCAGGCATGCTCGACCAGAGAAAATAACTAAGGCGATTGGCCAATTCGTAGGGCCCCAAGGAATAGGCGCCGTCTGCGGCAGGCTTATCCACCTCAATCCGGTACAGGAAGTGAGGCGAAACAAGGACGGCCTTGAGCGAGGCGCGCATGGCGGCAGGAAACGACTCGCTGGGTTGATCGGCGATACGGAAGAAGGCGACGTATTTCGCGACTTCCTGTTCGGTTACGGGTCGGCGAAAGGCCCGGGGCAGAAACACCTTCAGAATCTCCTC
>JBGSHH010000551.1:0-3778 GCA_041752355.1 Pirellulaceae bacterium
CGAGCGGCGAGACGAGATGGACGCGGGGTCCGTGATCGCCTGGCCCGAACGTTTCAATCACGACGAACTGTCCGCCATTCAGCACGCCATGAATCTCAAGCTGCAGGATGAAGCGGCGTTTTTTGCCGAGTACCAGAACGAGCCGCTCCCGGAAGAAACATTGACCGCTGACGAACTGTCGCCCGAACAAATCGTCAGCAAGATCAATCGCATGGAGCGTCGCTTGGTGCCAGTGGGTGCTAACCACCTGACGATGTTCGTCGATGTGCAGGCCAATCTGTTGTTCTATGCCGTCGCGGCTTGGGAAGACGACTTCACGGGCTATGTCATCGACTACGGGACCTTTCCCGATCAGCAGCGTGCTTACTTCACACTTCGTGATGCGCGGCTGACGTTGCCGCTGGCTACCCAGGCCAGTGGCCTGGAAGGGGCCATCTATGCGGGCCTGGAACGACTCACCACCGATTACCTCAGCCGCGAGTGGCGACGCGACGATGGGGCGATGCTGCGCATCGAGCGTTGTTTGATCGACGCTAACTGGGGTTCAAGTACCGACGTGGTATATCAATTCTGCCGGCAATCCGCTTTCGCGGGAATTGCGATGCCTAGTCACGGTCGCTTCGTGGGTGCTTCAAGCCAGCCCTTCTCCGAATACAAACGTCGGCCGGGTGATCGCGTGGGACACAATTGGCGTATGCCCAACGTGGCAGGCAAGCGCGCTGTGCGCCATGTGGTGTACGACACCAACTTCTGGAAGTCTTTTGTGCACGCCCGCTTAGCCGTCGCGATGGGGGATCATGGTTGTCTCTCCTTGTTTGGTGATAGCGCCGACCAGCATCGCTTGTTCGCGGAACATTTAACGTCGGAGTATCGCGTAAAGACCGAAGGTCGCGGTCGCACCGTCGACGAATGGAAGATGCGTCCCGAACGGGGCGACAATCACTGGTTTGATTGTCTGGTGGGTTGTGCTGCTGCGGCGTCGATCCAAGGTGCGGCGCTAGCGAGCGCGGGCGGCGCGGTGCAACCTTTGAAACGGACACGAGTCAGCTTCGCCGAACTCCAACGGAACCGTCGTCGATGAAGCCTACAGCACGTTCGCGAACCGATCGAGGCATCTACTGCCCCAGATGTGGCTGTTGCCACTTCTACACCACCCATACCGAACCGTTGGCGGATGGTCGTATTCGCCGCCGCAAAGTGTGTCGACATTGCGGACGTAAGCTGGTTACCCATGAACATCCGATCGGCTTCCATGCCAAGTCTATGAACACGCTCCCGAGGTCAATCTAGGATGGGGTGGTGAATGCTTTCCAAGTGTAATCCAAGGCGGAAATGATGCTTACGCCAGCGGCAATCGCGATCATGAGCGGTTGCGGCTGCTTCGTCCAGTAGAGAAACAATAACGCGGCGAATTGAGCGGCCGTCGCGATCTTTCCGGACCAGCGCGGCGTGAGTTTGCGCCAGTTCTCGCGATTCCTGGCCAATGCCAGGACGCTCAAGAGAGGCACCGTTAAGTCGCGAGCTAAAAGTGCGAACAATTCCGGCCAGCTAAGCCACTCCGCGCGCAAAGCGCAGAGGACCGCGACGATCACCAATGCCTTATCCGCAATCGGATCGGCGATTTGACCGAAATTCGAGGTCACCCGCAGCCAGCGACCAAGCCATCCATCCACCAGGTCGCTGAACCCAGCCAACAAAAGCACCGTGAACTGCCACGGAACTGGCACCCACGGCAGCATGACGCCCGCGATAAAACGCAGGATGGTCAACCCATTGGGTAGCCAGCTCCAGTCTAAGAGTTTCACAGAAGTTTTAATCTCGTTTCAGGGCTCGCTACAGACGCGGGTACAACGTGGCGGCGCTCCTCATTCTGTCAAGGTTCCCGTGAATTGCTAGATGTAGCAGTATTTGCTCCGCAGTGGCAATTTTGTGGGGCATCGCGACCACGCTTTGCGGATGTTTCTAGTAGGGGGCGATGTGCATGGCTAGTGAACTCAACGAAACGATCCGTGAAAACGCTCAGGGGCCAGCCAAGGCTGCTGGTGACGCGGGGAGTGTCGAGCAACATAAGCTTCCCGATCAAATCGCGGCCGACAAGTATCTCGCCTCCAAAGAGGCCGTGCAATCCAAATCACGTGGCCTCGCCTTCAACAAGCTTGTCCCACCGGGAGCCGCTTAACACCGTGTTCGCTTGGTTGACCAACCTGTTCGCCGCTAAGTCCACCGCAAACACTTCGCGCGCGTTGCGAATGGTGCGGGCTCGCTACGATGCGGCGGTGACCAACGAAGACAATCGGCGGCATTGGTCCAATGCCGACGGCTTGTCCGCCAACAGCGCGAACAGCGCCGAGGTCCGTCGTATCTTACGGAACCGTTCGCGCTACGAAGTCGCCAACAACAGTTACGCGCGTGGCATCGTGCTCACCCTCGCCCATGATGTCGTTGGTACTGGTCCTCGTTTGCAAATGCTTACCGCCGACTCCGAGGCGAATCGCCGCATTGAAAGCGAGTTCGCACGCTGGGCCAAGATCGTGGGATTAGCCGCGATCCTCCGCACCCTGCGGATGGCGCGCGCCACGGACGGGGAAGCATTCGCCGTTCTGACCAGCAATCCCCGTTTGACGACCGCCATCCAACTCGATCTACGCCTGGTGGAGGCGGATCAAGTCTGCACGCCCGACCTAGCCAGTCGTGCCGCGAATACCATTGATGGCATCGTGTTCGATCAGGCTGGTAATCCCAGCGAGTATCACATCCTCAAGCGCCATCCGGGTGAAACCGCGACTGGGCTCAATCGCGATTATGACCGGCTCCCCGCCAGCGCCGTGATTCATTGGTATCGCTGCGATCGGGCTGGCCAAGCGCGAGGCATTCCCGACATCATGCCGGCCTTGCCCCTGTTCGCGCAATTGCGACGTTTCACACTGGCCGTGCTGGCCGCTGCGGAAACGGCCGCCGACTTCGCCGGTATCCTCTACACCGATGCGCCGGCCAATGGCGAAGCGGATGCGGCGGAACCTTTCGAACCGATCGAACTTGAAAAGCGCGCGCTGCTCACCATGCCCGGCGGCTGGAAGATGAGCCAGATGGAGGCCCAACAACCGGCCACGACCTATGCGGAGTTTAAGCATGAAATCCTGAACGAAATCGCCCGCTGCTTGAACATGCCGTTCAATGTCGCCGCGGGCAATTCCTCGGGCTACAACTACGCCTCTGGGCGACTCGATCATCAAACCTATTTCAAAGCGATCCGTGTCGAGCAAGCGCACCTTGAGTGCGTGGTCTTGGATCGCATTCTCGCCGCGTGGTTCGACGAAGCGGTACTCATTCCCGAACTATTACCAGCGGGCATCGGCCCGATCGCCGACTGGCCTCATCAGTGGTTTTGGGACGGACACGAACACGTGGATCCTGCCAAGGAAGCCACCGCGCAAGCCACGCGGCTCGCCAATCACACCACCACGCTCGCGGATGAATACGCCCGGCGTGGCCAAGACTGGGAAGCCCAACTGCGGCAGCGTGCTAAGGAACTGGTGCTGATGAGCGAGTTGGGATTGCCGCTGGCGCAGGCTGCCCCTCAATCAACTTCCTTTCCTTCGGAGCAACCGGATGACAACCTCGATCAAACACCCGCCGGCGATGCCTGACGCGGGCAACTTTCCAACCACGCTGCAGCTCACCGCGACGGCCGAGTTCGATCTCGCAGCGGCGGCCGGGGAGCAGTCGCCGGGTCTGCCGCGGTTTCGCATGGTCGCCTACACCGGCACGCCCATGCGGA
>JBGSHH010000552.1:0-6856 GCA_041752355.1 Pirellulaceae bacterium
ACCTCCCTCCGCGAAGAACGCCATGTCGACAACCAACACGAACGCCGCGGCGAGTAGCTCCGTAATGACACCTGCCGGTTGGTTGAGTTGGCTGCCGCGCGTCTCACTCTGGCAGATGTTCTTGGCGATCCTGGAAGAGGAACTGCGGCGGGCGGAAGAAGATCGATCGTTGGGTAGATAATGTTTTCGCCTCCAAGTTAAGAATCGGGACATCAATCCAAATACAGTCCCGCCACTTCGTTGCTGTAGCCATTGAAAGGCATGGTCGGGAAGCGCTCGCCGGAACCGAGCATCCGCTCGCTGCTTTGCGACCATGGGACCTGGTTTTGGGGATCGACATTCGAGACGAAGGGATAGGCGACGGGATCGATCGTGGACCAAAACGTGGCCGGTTCGCGACTAACCAATTCGATACGCTCGATGGATTTGATCGACTTATAGCCGTACTTCCAAGGCACCACCAATCGCAGCGGCGCGCCGTGTTGCTTAAGCAACGGTTCGCCATACATGCCCACCGCCAACAACACCAAATCGATCTGCGCCTCGGCGATCGTTAGCCCTTCTGCATAAGGCCAGGGGAAGGAAGTGTCGTGCTGCTTGCTGGCTTCGTCGGGACGCTCGAACGAGACGAAACGCACGTGCGTGGCGGAGTGGAGCGGATCGACGTCGCGCAATACAGTGGCGAGTGGAACGCCGGTCCACGGCACGGCCATCGACCAGCGCTCGACGCAGCGCATAAGATACTGACGTTCGACAAGTGCATCGCGGTAGCGCGTCAGGAATTCATCGAAGTCGAGCGTCAGCGGGGCACGGCAATGGCCGTCGATCTTGAGGGTCCAAGGATGGGGTTCAAAACTGCGGATGTACCGCCAAACCGCTTTCGTGCCGCTGAACTCATAAAAGTTGGTGTGGCGCGCGGCGGCGGCGCGGTCGGTTTCGTCGCGGCCATAGAGGAAGCGCTCGTCATGTGGCGCGGGGAAGAAAGACTTAGTAAGATTCGTGGCGATGTCGGGCTTAATGCGGCCTTGTTCGACCACGTCGATATCGTTCCCCTGCCAGATGCGTTGCGATTGCCATACGCCGCCGATAAGTGCCGCACCCCCGGCCGCTAGTCCGACGGTTCGCAGCCAGGCCCGCCTGTTCATAACGACCGAGCGCGGGGTTTCGCTCCCACCTTGTGGATCGTGCGGTCGTCGTCGATGGATGAACATGTGATGCCTGGGGGAATATCGCGCGGGATCACGTGGAGCGGGCTGGGTACTTGGCGTCGTTTTTGACCTCAAGGCGGCAAACGGTTATAGTGGAGCCTTGGACCACCCTGCCTAAAGTATATCCCGCCTGACACCTTTTGTTCCCGCCGCTGGGAGGCTTTTTGATGCGAATGCCGCGCTGGACTTGCCTGTGCGTGATAGCGTGCTGCGTACTGACTGGCCTTTTGGGCGCGGTGACACGAGGGGAGGATCCGCAGTTCGACCCGCCTGCGCTGGAATTCTTCGAGAAGGAAGTCCGCCCGATCCTGGTCGCTCGTTGCTACGAATGCCACAGCGGCTCCGCCAAGGAACCCAAAGGTGGTCTCCGGCTCGATTCGCGCGCGTTGGCCCTTAAGGGGGGCGACACCGATGCCGCTATGATCCCAGGCAAACCGAACGAGAGCTTGCTTATCTCGGCCATTAACTATGGTGACGATTATCAGATGCCCCCCAAGTCGAAGCTGCCGGCCGCAGAGATTGCCGTGCTGACGAAGTGGGTGGAACTCGGCGCGCCTTGGCCTAAGGAAGAAGTCGCCGGCGTGGGAGAGAAGAGTAAGTCGTTTAATCTCGCCGAGCGCAAGGCGAGTCATTGGTGCTGGCAACCGATTCAGAATCCGCCGCTACCTCCCGTGAAGAATGCTGCATGGGTTAAGTCGCCGATCGATGCTTTTATTCTTGCCAAGCTGGAGGCGAGCGGTCTGGTACCCAATGGCGCTGCCCCCAAGCACACGCTGATTCGCCGTGCGTATTTCGATCTGATTGGCTTGCCGCCGACACCGGAACAAGTCGCGGCGTTCGAGAAAGATGAATCGCCTGAAGCGTTCGCCAAGGTCGTCGATGAGTTGCTCAAGTCGCCTCATTTTGGTGAGCGCTGGGGACGGCATTGGCTCGATCTGGTCCGCTATGCGGAATCGCGTGGACACGAGTTCGACCCCAACATCCCCAACGCTTGGGAATACCGCGACTATGTGATTCGCGCGCTGAACCTTGATGTGCCCTACGATCAGTTCGTGACCGAGCATGTGGCTGGCGACTTGCTAAAACAGCCCCGACTCAATCCCGATACGAAGTTCAACGAATCCATCCTCGGCACAGGCTTCTGGCATCTTGGCGAGTGGATTCATTCGCCGGTCGATATTCGCAAGGACGAATGCGATCGCTTCGACAATATGGTCGACGTCTTCAGCAAGACGTTTCTGGGGCTCACCGTCAGCTGCGCTCGTTGCCACGATCACAAATTCGATGCGATCAGTCAGAAGGATTACTACGCGCTGTTCGGCTATCTGCAAAGCAGCGAGTACCGTCAGGCGAGATTCGAAGCGACGGAAAACAACGCGCAAGTCGCGGCGCGATTAAGGTTGCTGGAGGAAGATACGTACAAAGCAATCGGCAAAAAGCTGAGCGATATCGTCGTCAGCGAATCCATCGTCGAGGATCTCAGCGCGTACTTGCTCGCGGCTCGTACCGCGCGGCTGGCGGGCGGAACATCGCAGAATGTGCCGCCGATTGAAAAGGTCGCGAAAGAACAATCGCTGGTCGCTCCCACGCTCATCAGTTGGGTCGCGGCGCTGGAAGAGGCGCAAGATAAGCCGGACAATCCCTTGCATGTTTGGGCGAAGCTGAGCGTCGATGCGAAGTACCAGGACGCCGAGCAACTCGCCGAATTCTTTAGACCAGTCACTGCCGCCGCGCAAGAGCGGGGCCTGCAACAGGCGAATGAGTGGAAAAACGCCAGGATCGTTTGCGACTACACCAAGCCGGGGCCGTTGGTGAGCGATGGACCTGGCTACGGCGAGTCGCCGGTGACGGAAGGAGCCGTGCGGTTGGCACGCGATAAGGCCGAGCCACTGCTGGCGGAAGTGGCCCTGTTTTCCGCGGCGAAGTTCGATCGTACCTGGCAAGGATTGAAAAACTCGCCGGGAACGCAGACCGATATCGGCGCCGTCGGCGGTTGGGATCGCATCGGCAAGACGCTCACCACGCCGACGTTTGAAGTCACGCATCCGCAAGTGAAGTATCTGGTGCAAGGAGCGGGTCGCGCCGTGGTGATCGTCGATTCGCATCGCCTGCTGCAAGGCCCATTGCATGGACAAACGTTGAAAGAATGGAACGACGATCAACAAGATTGGCCGCGCTGGGTGTCGCACGATTTATCGGCCTATATTGGGCATCGCGTGCATGTCGAGTTTAGCCCCAAACCGGACAATGACCTGCGCGTGGTGATGGTTGCTTGTGGCGAACCACCACGCGAACCGCTCGCCAATGCGAACGACATGGCGGCGCAGTTCGCCGCGCCGAAATTGAACGAAGTAGCGAGCAAAATCGACGAGGCGCTGATCGCTGCCGTCTCCTCCGATCAACAGCCCATCGGCAAAGGCCGGCTCGTGCGTTGGATGTCTCAGCACCCGGGGTGCTTCTTCTCGGGCGAAAAGTTGGCGGAGTGGAACAAGGCTTTGGAGTCGATCGCCAACGATTACCACACTCAGCGCGCCAAGCTGGTCGCCGAGATTCGGTGGGAATCGCGCACTGCCCCGGCGATGCTCGATGGCGCTGGTGACGATGAACGGTTGCTCGTGCGAGGTAACGCGACGCAACCACGCGAAGTGGTGCCGCGACGCTTTCTCACCGCCATTGTGGGCGACAAGGCTCAGCACTTTGAACATGGCAGCGGGCGGCAAGAACTCGCCGCGCAGTTGCTGGCGGCCGACAATCCGCTCACCGCCCGCGTGATGGCCAATCGAATTTGGCATCATTTGCAAGGCCGCGGCATTGTTCCTTCGACCGACAACTTTGGCGTGTTGGGGCAATCGCCGACGCATCCGGAGTTGCTCGATCATCTCGCGACCGAGTTCCGCCGCGAAGGCTGGTCGGTCAAGCGATTGATTCGCGCGATCATGCTCAGCAGCACCTATCAAATGTCCAACTCGCCAGGTGAAGCCGATAAGGAACGCGATCCAGAGAACCTGCTTTATCACCGCGCGAACATTCGCCGCCTGGAGGCGGAAGTAATTCGCGATCAATTGCTCGTGCTGAGCGGGCGATTAAACGACAAGCTGTATGGCCCGCCGGTGCCAGTGTTTCTGACGTCATACATGCAAGGGCGCGGACGTCCAGGGGGTGGTCCGCTCGATGGCGACGGTCGCCGCAGCATCTACATTTCTATCCGCCGCAACTTCCTTTCGCCGATGATGCTTGCGTTTGATACGCCTGCGCCGTTTTCGACGATGGGCAAGCGGAATGTTTCGAATGTGCCGGCGCAAGCGCTCACGCTAATGAATGATCCGCTCGTGGTCGAGCAGGCCAAACTCTGGGCCAAGCGACTCTTGGACGATCAAACACTATCTACCCCCGAAGCCAGGGTGCAACGACTGTACATGCAAGCATTTGCTCGGAAAGCGACCGCCGATGAAGTCGCGGCGGCGCAGGCGTTTTTGGAATCGCAAGGTCGCGAGTATGGCCTGGAAGCAGTCGCCGCGCCAACAGATCCCCGCACCTGGAGCGATTTGTGTCATGTGATGATGAACGTAAAAGAGTTCATTTTCATTCCTTAGATCGACATGAGCCATCGAAATATGAATCCTTCGCATCATTGTGGTCGGTTTGTTCCCTCGGCGCTCACGCGGCGGCAAATGCTCACGCGCTGCGCCAATGGCTTTGGCGCTGTGGCGCTCGCCGCCATGCTGAACCAACCCCTCTCGGCAGACGATGCGGATAGTTCCAAGAATCCCTTCGCGCCGCGACCATCGCACTTTCCCGCCAAAGCGACCAGCGTCATCTTTCTCTACATGGATGGCGGGCCATCGCAGGTGGATACGTTCGATCCCAAGCCGGAACTGGACAAGTATCACGGCAAGCCATTTCCACTCAAGATGGACCCGACGCAGTTCAACAACAACGGCAACACGTTGGCTAGTCACTGGAAGTTCAGTAAGCATGGCCAGTGTGGCATGCCGATCAGCGAACTCTTTCCGCACGTCGCCAGGCATGCCGATGAACTAGCGGTGGTGCGCTCGATGGTGAGCGAGTTTCCTGAGCACACCAATGCCAATTACTTTCTCCATACGGGTCTGGGCATTCAGGGCCGCCCGAGCATGGGAGCCTGGTTTGGTTACGGCTTGGGCAGTGTCTGTCAGGACTTGCCCTCGTTCATGGTGCTCAATGGTGGACTGATTCCGCCAGGCGGGCTGGATAACTTCAATAGCGGGTTCTTGCCAGCGACGTATCAAGGTTCGATCTTTAGCGCCGATAACCCACCTGTGGCGAACGTGCGTCGCACGGAAGCAACCGATCAACAGCAAAAGAACAAGCTCGCGTATCTTAACAAGCTCGATCGCGGCGTACTGGATCGCGTGGGGCATGTCGACGCGCTCGAATCGGCGATCGCCAATTACGAACTGGCCTATCGCATGCAAACGGTCGTGCCAGAGCTGGCGGATCTTTCCAAGGAAACCGCCGACACTCAAGCGCTGTATGGCTTGGACGCGAAGACCAAAGGAACCGCCGTTTTCGCGAGGCAATGTTTGCTGGCCCGGCGACTGGTGGAACACGGCGTCCGCTTCATTGAAATCACCTGTCCCAACATCGGCCACGATCGCTGGGATCAGCATGGCAACCTCAAAGCAGGACACACCGACAACGCGATGTGCGTCGATCAGCCGATCGGCGCGCTACTCACCGATTTGAAGCAACGCGGCTTGCTCGATACAACGCTTATCGTCTGGGCTGGTGAGTTCGGACGCACGCCATTTGCCCAAGGGGGCGATGGCCGCGATCACAATCCGTCTGCGTTCAGCGTGTGGCTGGCTGGCGGCGGCATCAAAGGTGGCACCGTATATGGCGGCACCGATGATTTCGGCTATCGCGTGGTCGAGAATCGCACGGAGATCTACGACCTACATGCCACCATGCTGCATTTGATGGGCATGGATCATAAACGGCTCACGTTCCGCTTCGGTGGTCGCGACATGCGACTCACCGATGTGCATGGCAATGTCGTGAAAGAGATTCTGGCGTAGCGGCCATAGACATTTTCATTTCAAGCCGCCGGAGATGAATAACGTCTCGCCGGTGGTCCAGGCCGAATCATCGGACGCCAGGAATACCACCGCAGGCGCGATATCCTGAGGCTGACCGATGCGACCCAGCGGCGTTTGCGATTCGATTTGTTTGCGGAAATCGCTATCGGTGATACCGGCTGTGTGTGCTCCTTCGGTTTCGATCATGCCTGGGTTGACGGCGTTAACGCGAATCTTGCGCGGACCAAGTTCTTTCGCCAGCGATCGCGTGATGGCGTCAACCGCCGCTTTGGTCGCGCTATACACCGACGAATTGGGCAGGGCGAGTCTCGCCACTACGGAACTGATATTTACGATGCTGCCGCCACTTTCGCCGAACAGTTTAACCGCCGCTTGGGACGCGAGTAACAAGCTGAGCACGTTCAAATTGAATTGCTTGTGGAAGTGCTCCGTTGTGATGCTTTCAATTGGCGCGAATTCATAGATGCCCGCGTTGTTGACGAGAATGTCGAGCTTGCCAAACGCCTGTTTTGTCTCGGCGAACAAGCGCTCGACATCGCTGGCTTGCGAGACATCGGCTTGCACCGCCAC
>JBGSHH010000553.1:0-21920 GCA_041752355.1 Pirellulaceae bacterium
TCGCGAGTAGCGCGGCGTCGATATAAAGCGGGCTGTTGCGATCCCCTTTCTCCAATGCGGCGCGGAGCGGCGCTTGCAACTTCGACTTGAGGTCTTGCAAACGTTCGTCGCGGAGTTCGCCCGATTGCACGCGCTCGGCCAAGATGGTCAAGCAGCGACCGGCGATGTTCGGTTCATTGCCTTTGGCCGATAGGACATAGATCGTGGCGATCGCCGCGAGGTCAGGCTTCTTAGCCGCCAGGATGCGATCGACCGCACGCGGCAACACGTCCCGCATGGCGGGCGCGTTTTGGTCTTTATCTTTACTTAGTTCGGCGACGAACTGGCCACTCTGCGTTTCCAGCAGTGGATGCAAGTTCTGCCAAACGATATGCGGAATGAGTTTGTCGTCGCCAGCGTTGGCGAGGACATCCATCAAGAGCGGAACCGAATCAACGCCCTGAAGTTTGCGGGCGGCGACAGCAACTTGCAGTTTCACGTCAGGCGACGGATCGTTAGCCAACGCGAGGATCGACTTAACTATCGGTTCCGTGGCGCTACCGTCGTTGCCTGCGGCCCGAATGGTCCAGGCGCGGAAGGTGGGATCGGAATCCTGAAGAAGTTGGGCTTGCGTGCGCGGCTCGATCGGTCCACTGCTAGCGAGCACCCACAAGGCATGCAGTCGTTGCTGACGTGGCCCATCTTTACCCGTCGCCAGCGCGATGAGCTTGTTTTGCGTATCCGCAGGAGGCTTATCGGCGAGCAAGCGTTCTGTCAACAAACGCTGCGCGGTTCCTCGTACATAATCATTGCCGCTGCCTAACAACTCGATCAGCTTCGCATCGTTCTCTTTTGCCAAATCAAACGGCTTGGCGTGCGGCGTGTCCTTGTACCGCACGCGATAGAGCCGGCCCTTTAGGCGATCGATGCCGTTGGGATCGCGATTGGCGTCTTGATAGCAGTGATAACGGTCGTACCAATCGAGCACATACAGGCAGCCATCGGGGCCGGTCTTCTGCACCACGGGCATGAACCAGGCATCGTTGGCGGTGAGGAAATCGGGTTCGAGCTTGCCGGCATACGTGCTGCCATCGCGTTCCAGGCGGTCGCTATTGAGGCAGCCGCCGTGGATGTTGCCCATGTAGAGCTTCTTGCGAAATTGCTCGGGATAGGCGTCGCTATCGTAGTAGTGAATGCCGCAATAAGCCGCCTTTTGATGGCGATGCTTGACGATCGATTCAATCTTCCATGTGAACGGCGGATACGGTCCACCTTGGCGATGGTAATAGCCTGTCTCCGTGAGATGCCACAAATGATCGATCACGCAGGCGCTGAGGAAGAAGCTTCCTTCGTCGTTGATCGCCACGCCCCAGGGATTGCTCGTTCCTTCGCACCAGACTTGAAACTCGCGTGTCTGGGGATGAATGCGAAACAGCGCGCAAGTAAAAGCCCAGCCGGGATGCTTTGCGGCTTCTGCTTTGGCAAAGTTGGGATTATCCTTCCCATACTTCACATGCGAATGATTGAAGACGCCATTAATGCCATACAGCCAGCCATCGGGGCCCCAGGTTAAGCTGTTGGGCAACTCGTGCGTGTCATCACGACCAAAGCCCGTGACGACGACTTCCTGCTTGTCGGCTTGGCCATCGCCATCGGTATCCTGCATGAAGAGCAGGTCTGGCGCATTGGCGACCCACACGCCACCGTGGCCGACCGCGATGCCGCTGGGAATGTTGAGGCCTTCGGCGAAGACGGTGAACTTATCGGCTTTGCCATCGCCATTGGTGTCTTCCAAGATCTTGACGCGATCGCGCCCCACGCCTGGCTGACGACGTGGGTATTCCAAACTCTCCGTGATCCAAAACCTGCCGCGCTCGTCGATCGTCATCGCCACGGGGTTGACGATATCCGGCTCGCTGGCGACGAGTTCGACGGTGAAACCATCTGGCACCGTCATCTTCTTGATCGCTTCTTCCGGCGAAAGCGCGGGACCCGGTGGCTTGTCCTGACCATGCGGCACTTGCGCGAAAGCGATATTGCTCAGCGAAAAGAGGAGGGTCAACGTGGCCAGGTTACGGATATTCATCGTGCCAGCATCTCGAGGGAGGGAGAGGAATGGTCCAGCTACGGTTGCGGGAAGTGCCTACGATTATGCGGGCGGGGCGCACGAATCGCAAGTTTGGCGCGAAAAGGTTGCTGGAGAGGGGGCGAAAACTCGCCTGCGACGGTTTACAGCTTGCTGAAATCGACCACCAGGCCATCTTTGCGATTGCCGAGCCGCTCGTAGGTGACCAGTTCGATCGAGTAATTGATCAACCGGACGGAACCATCGCACAGGGCAATGTAGAAGCCCGATTCGTGAGGACCGCCGAAGATTTCGCCGCCAGCATAGCCAATCCGATCGCGCAAAGGAGCATAGCTTGTGCCCGCGGAGCGGTAGTTATCGTTGTTGTTACCGGAGTAGCAGCTTTCGTTGTCGGCCCCATCCATGCCGGTGGTGTAGTTGGTGGGGTTCAAATACTTTTCGCCGATCATGATGGTGTTGGTGGTCCCATCGCGAATATCTCCCATCGCGATCTCGCTGCGCTCAAAGGCGATGCCGTTGCGATCGGGAATAGGTTGGTTAATTCCCGCCGCGATGCTGCCTGAGCCGTTGCTGTGCGGCACGCCTTGGGTGCCGGCATTGGCGGCATAATCACCACGCGCGATGTTGGGCGTGTTGGCGCAGTTGATGCCCACGTAGTGATTGGGATCCCAGTTGTTGGGATAGTTCTTGTTGGGACGCCGCGACGGGCAATTCATAAACGCTGGTGGCGTGGTGACCATTTGTTGGTTGATCGTTTGCTTCTCGGAAAACGTCTTGCCCGTTCCCAAATCATGCACCACTTGCTGCTCGATATACGGCAGCGAGTTGTAAACCCAGCCGCCTGGCTGATTGCGGTCGGTGCCTTGATCGGGATCGCCTACCCACGCCCAACCCCAACCACCTGCAGGCAAGCGTTGATAGGCGCTCTCGTGATTAAGTTGCGCCAACGCAAGTTGCTTGAGATGATTTTGGCATTGCATCCGCCGCGCCGCTTCACGTGCCGATTGCACCGCAGGCAGCAGCAAAGCCACGAGTATGCCGATGATGGCAATCACCACTAATAGCTCGACGAGCGTGAAACCAACACGCGAGGAACGACGACAAGACATGCGTCCAAGCCTCCGGGCCATGTTTGCGAATGCCATTGAAAAGATTAATCCAGTAGGGATTGTAATATTGCCGCATCGCAAATGCGAGTAGATTCGTCCGGCGATGGAGAGGGATATCGCGCGTCAAGCACACTTGGTGCGACCCGTGACGTTGGCACTTCGTTGACACCCCGCGACCGACCGCCTAAAATCCGTGGTTTTCCCTGAAAAAACATTGATCGCGGTAAACACCCCCAGCGCGCGAGGCGGTTATGGCAAAGAGTAGCAGTAGTATCGATACGGTGATGCAAGAGTCGCGACTCTTCCCCCCCACGCCGGAATTTGCCGCCCAGGCGAGCATCAGTTCGCTCGCGCAATACGAAGCACTCTACGCCGAAGCCGCCCGCGATCCCGTCGCCTTTTGGGCCAAACTCGCCCAAGAAGAGCTGCACTGGTTTCAACCGTTCAAGAAAGCACTGGAGTGGACGGAGCCCTATGCGGAATGGTTTGTCGGTGGACAGACCAACGCGTCGTACAATTGCCTTGATGCGCATCTTGCTTCCGCCACCCGCAACAAAGCGGCAATCATCTGGGAGGGGGAACCTGGCGATCAACGCACACTGACCTATCAGCAACTCCATCGCGAAGTCTGCAAGTTCGCTAACGTCCTCAAAGCGCGCGGCATCGAACGGGGCGACGTCGTTTCGATCTACATGCCGATGACACCTGAATTGGCCATTGCGATGTTGGCCTGCGCGCGGATTGGCGCGGTGCATTCGGTGATCTTTGCCGGCTTTTCCGCGGAAGCCATTGCCGATCGAAATAACGACGCCCAGGCCAAAATGGTCATCACTTCGGACGGCTCGTGGCGACGCGGAAAGCTACTGGCGCTGAAAGATACCGTCGATCAAGCGCTGGCCAAAAGTCCGACGGTCGAGCAATGCATCGTGCTGCGTCGGGCTGGCAATCACGTCCACATGCAGCCTGACCGCGATCACTGGTGGCACGAACTGATGGACTGGGCAACCGCCGATTGCCCCGCCGAACAGCTCGATAGCGAATCCACGTTGTTCATCCTCTATACCAGCGGTTCTACAGGCAAGCCCAAAGGCATTCGCCACACCACGGCCGGCTATAACCTGTTCGCGAAGAAGACGTTCGAGTGGGTCTTCGATCATCGTCCCGAGGACGTGTTCTGGTGTACCGCCGACTGCGGTTGGGTGACGGGACATAGCTACGTTGTCTATGGTCCGCTATCAGCAGGCGCGACGGTGCTGATGTATGAAGGAGCACTCAACTTCCCGGCGGAAGATCGCACTTGGGAAATCATCGAGAAGTATCGCGTCAGCATTCTTTACACCGCTCCGACCGCGATTCGCGCCTGCATCAAGTGGGGCGATGAGCATGTCTTAAAGCATGACCTTTCCAGCCTGCGATTGCTGGGCACGGTGGGCGAAGGTATCAATCCAGAAGCTTGGATGTGGTATCACCGCGTGGTCGGGAAAGAGCGCTGCCCGATTGTCGACACCTGGTGGCAGACCGAAACCGGCGGCATCATGATGTCACCGCTTCCCGGCGCGATTGCCACCAAGCCAGGTAGTTGCACCAAACCGCTGCCAGGCGTGTTGCCTGCGATTGTCGATGAACATGGCGAGCCGGTGCCGCAAGGTCATGGCGGTTGGTTGATCATGACACATCCTTGGCCCGGCATGTTGCGCGGCATCTGGGGAGACGAGGAGCGCTACAAAGAGCAATATTGGAGCAAAGTTCCCGGCAAGTATCTGGCAGGCGACAACTGCCGAGTCGATAAGGATGGCTACTACTGGATCATGGGTCGCATCGATGATGTGATCAACGTGAGTGGCCATCGCCTGAGCACGATCGAAGTCGAAAGCGCACTCGTGAGTCATAAGAACGTCGCGGAAGCTGCGGCCGTCGGTCGTCCCGATGACTTGAAAGGTCAAGCGATCGCGGTCTTTGTGACGCTCAAGAACGCCGAGCCCAGCGAGAGCCTACGCGAAGAGCTGAAGCTGCATGTTCGCAAGGAGATCGGCGCGCTCGCGCAACCGGACGACATTCGCTTCACCAGTGCGCTCCCCAAGACGCGCTCCGGCAAAATCATGCGCCGCCTGCTCCGCGACATCGCCTCCGGCAAGGAAAGCACCGGCGACACCAGCACTTTGGAAGATTACGGTGTCCTGGCCAAACTGCGCGGCGACGAGGAGTAGCCGCTAAGACATCTTGCCCGCCGACTGCAAACCACTGCCTGTGAATGCTATCAGGCAATCTACGATGAGGATCTGCGACGAACCCAGTAGGTTCGCCATCAACTCCATCCCAAACGGATACGGCGCGCAACTCAAAGCGCGCGAACGTTGAAACCGGCATTAAGAAATCGCTGCGGCGGAAGCTGCATGAAGGCGTAGGCGCATGATTGCGCAACACAGCGTTTCGGAATAGTCAATCAGTTGATAGGTGCGCCGCGCAGGGTCGCAACCGGTTTCGCGAAATTCCACTTTGCCACTTTTGGAATGCCAGTATCCCCGTTGTTTGAGGCTGGCGCGGCCAATGATCACCTGCGAATTCTCGCCATCGCGCGCTCCGCCATCAAACACTATCGTAATTGCAGCTGGCATTTTCCGACTCCTTTGATGCTTGCTTCCGCCCCTGCGGCGACAATTCCTTGATGTCGACGACCAATTGCCGCAGACATTGAGCGACGAGTTCCATGCGCTCCGAGCGCTGACCTTGTGTCAGGTCGACACGACGCTTCAGCGCTAGCCCTTTGTTACACTTGGTGGCAGGCATCCAAACCTCGATGTTTAACCAAAACATCTCAGGATCAAGCGAAACGTCGAATGAGAGTCCCAGTCGATGGAGTTCCCAAAGGCTATCACTAATCGACATGTCAGATACTCATGGGGCAATCGTTCGATGAGTCGCGTCATCGTTCGCGAAGTTCACATGGCTGGTCCTTCCCTCGAATTATATTGCCGTTTGAAAATGCGTATGTACGTTCTCGTACATGCTGCAGGGCGTTTGAAAATGGCGGCCCCCGCGGCCACACACGATGCATCGCCTAGAAAGTCTCCTGCGACCATCACACTTTCGCATCTAACGCCCTTTAGCGACGACGCACACCATCTGTCGCGAAGGCCCGAATTGCCACCATTGAGCAGCGTTTTGGCCCGTTCCTAGCTTGCTTTTCCACTTACCGTGGCTTTGGTCGTTTAGAGACCTGACTGGTCGCTGGGCAAGCAGTCGGGCGAAGCAATGTTAGGAATTTGCTCTCGACCAATTGCGCGGGACGGATGTGAGCGCGGGAGTCCAGGACCAGCGTTTCGTCGGTAATGATCTGATCGGAAAAGGCGTCCGCCGGGGCATGAAAACGCTTCTGTAATTCTGCAAGGCGAGGCATGAATTGACTCCTGAAAGCTCGATGAAAACTGCATTCTGCCTTGCTTCCATAAGCAGATCTCGTGCCAATGTTTTGGCCGGCAAAATGGGCGAAATGCCCAAGTTGGATGGACCCGGTTTGGGCGTTCTCACAACTGCCTAGCGTACCGACTCCTTTGCAGAGTCACTGGCCGTAATTTTGGTACGGCAATTGCCCAACACTGGCTGTTACTGGGGAGACGTTCTCTTGCCGCCGAGAACGAACTCTCAACGTGTCACGAATCGAACCCAATTCTGTTCGCTCCACTTCTTCGACTACGAGTATCACCATGCATCTGTCCGCTTGGGAATCCGCAGAGGCGCAAGTAGAAACCAACACATATCCGGCACTCGAGCAAGATCTCGACGTCGAAATCGCGATACTAGGGGGCGGCATTACTGGACTCACTGCCGCTTATTTGCTCCATCGAGCTGGCAAACGTGTGGCCCTCTTGGAACGCGATCGATTTGGCGCAGGCGAGACGTCGAGAACAACCGCCCACCTGACACAAATCATCGATATGCGTTTGGAAGATCTCGTCAATGACTTTGGCGATAAAAACGCGCGGCTCGTGCTAGATGGCGGTCGTGTGGCGATGGATATGATCGAAGGCATTACGGACACGCTTCAAATAGATTGTGACTTCCGTCGTCTCCCCGGTTACTTGCATGCGTCGTACTCGGGAATCGAAGACGAAAGACCCGACTTGCGTCGCGAAGCGGAATTGGCGAATGAGTTGGGCATCGCAGCGGAGTACGTCGAAAATGTTCCCTTATCGATTATGGGCAAGCCTGGCGTGCGCTACCCTGGACAAGCACACTTTCAACCGCTGGCATATTTACACGGCATCGCTGAGTATCTGCAGAGCGCAGGTGTCCCCATCTTCGAGCAAACGGAAGTCACTGACTTTGACGACGATGGATTCACATTGCGAGGAGAGAAGTTTTCCGTGCGATGTGGACATACCTTGATTGCCACCCATGTTCCCTTGCAAGGCCGAAACAGCATGTTTCCGGCCCTCATGTTGCAATCAAAACTCTATCCTTATACGTCATACGCCTTGGAAGCTCAGATTGCGCCGGAAGGTTTTGCGGACGCCTTGTTCTGGGACACAAGCGATCCGTACTACTACTTGCGACAATTTGAGCATGACGGTGAAACCTTTGCGATTCTCGGCGGCGAGGATCACAAGACGGGCCAAGAGACTAACCCAAGTCAAAACTACGAGCGTCTGGAACGATTACTTCACTCCCTGCTTCCCGATGCGCGCGTCACTCAGCGCTGGTCCGGACAAGTGATCGAAACGAACGATGGCTTACCCTATATCGGCCTGGCCGGCGAACGGCAATTCATCGCTACAGGCTATTCCGGCAACGGCATGACCTGGGGAACGCTCGCCGCGATGATGGCCTATGACGCCTACATGGCGAGAATCAGTCCGTGGCGCGACCTGCTCGATCCCCATCGAATGCACTTAAAAGGTGGCACCTGGGAGTATCTTAAAGAGAATATCGATTATCCCTACTACATGGCGAAAGATTGGCTCTCGCCTGTGAAAGAGAGTTCGATTAAAGACGTGGCTCGCGCCGATGGCGAGGTGTTGAAACTCAACGGGCAGATGGTCGCCTGCTCGCGATCCGCCACCGGCGAGATGCAAACGGTGTCAGCCATTTGCACCCACATGGGTTGTCAGGTGAGTTGGAATAAAGCGGAACGAACCTGGGATTGTGCCTGCCATGGTTCGCGATTCCTGCCTGACGGGTCGGTGCTGGGAGGGCCGGCGGAGCAGCCGCTCAAACAGGTAGATGTGGGCACCTAGTGGGCCACTGTCCCGACTGTATCTACTCCATTAACTGCTCCCACGCCAATTCTCGCCAGGGTGGCGTGGTCGCCTTGAGAATGTCGCGCATTTGGCGCAAGGCGTAGTCGGTGTCTTCACGCGAATTGGCGGCGACGCAGTCCACGGGAATGACCAGTTCATAATCCCGCATATAGGCATCATTGGCGGTAAATAAGACGCAGATATTGGTCGCCATTCCCGTGATGATTAACACCTTGGTTTCCAGATGTTGTAGCAGGGTGTCCAACGTGGTGGAGAAGAACCCAGAGTGTTTCGGTTTGAGCACGAAGTAATCGGTCGGCGTCGGCTGCAGCAACTCCACAATCGGCCGACCACGCACTTCTGGGCTGAGACAATGCTTCACTTGCGCTTGAAGATCGGACCGCCAGCGGCCGAAGTTGTCATTGACGTAGATGATGGGCACGCGCTGCTGTTGTGCTTGTTGCTTCAACGCCTTGATCTCTCGCGCCATCGGAATGGCGTCGCGGAGCAGCGCTTCCGCCTCGGGAAAGTCCAGGGGATTGATTACGTCAATGAGCAGCAACGCGACTCGGCACTTGTCCGCCACATGCCCTAGCACGCTATGTGTGGCCGCTTCCATGATCTATTGACTCGATAAAATGGCCCGTTTCTCGTCGCCTGCGATTGCCGAGACATCCGGCGTGGTCAATCGTTTCCCAACAGAATCATTACGGCGACGGGGCCATTGTCAAATCCGGCGGCCATTAACTCGACACACGCTACGAGGGTTCCTGTGGATCAGCCGTTTTGGCAGGGGCGTGGACCGGCGCGATCGGGCCCTCGGCTTGATCTCGCGCCGCCTTCTCTCGTGCCCAGACTTCCGCAAAGAATTGCCGCGTGTAGATGAAATCGTGTTCCACCAAAACTTTGCGTTGGAACTCGGCAGGCAAGTCGGGGTTCTCGGCGACCATGGCGCGGACGTAGGGTTGAATTTCGGCGTAGGTGTGTCCTTCTCCAAAACAACAGATGCCTCCCACGGCGGGAAAGGGAAACATGAGTCCCCATAGGCGTACCAACTGATACGACGTTTCCTCATGCTGACAAGGGACGCCCATATCTTTGGCGACCTCGCTGATCATGACGCTATGTGGCGGTGGTGATCTATCCCAAACATGCTGATGATAGACGCGATAGCCGAAAAAGTAGCGATGTTGCTGACAATGCGGGCATGCATGTAATTCATACGATAAGTCAATCGCCCCGCACCAGATCGCGGCGAGCCCGAGGAACCCAAAACCAGCGCGCGCCATTCGCCACCAACCCACGGGTCGCGCTCGCCACGCCCCATAGAGCAACAGCAACCCGACACCTGTGAGCAGCCCTTCCAAACAGCCCGCAGGCAAAGTTCGCGGAGGCAAGACCTCTGGCCATAGCGCGCGCTCCGCACCCGTTTGCGTCGCGACAGCCAGCGCCGCGGACAACATGGCAATCAGGGCGAACAGATCTGCCAGTCGCAGTCGCGTTGGAATCCGGCGAAGGATCGCCAGCGGCTTGAGACAATCGTTGATCACCGGTCGATAACGTTGATTCCAGTCGGAGCGATTGGGAAACACTCGCACGCAATGACTCCGATTAGGATGCGCGTTATACCGTACTCGTCACCACTTCGGCGTCGCCGCTGGCGGAGTGCAATCGGGTGCCGACCTTTGCTTGTTCGCGACGCACGTAGGCAAGCGCCAGCCACGTCGCAAACTTCGGCGACCAAGCGGACGAAGTAACTTTGCCTACCACTTTGTCGCCAGCCAGGAGTTCCGTTCCCGCCGGAATCGCCGGGTCGTCCGAGAATTTCACCTGTGCGAGCAACTTGTTGACGTGTCCCACCGCATCGATGCGCGCGACCGTTTCTTGCCCCAAATAGCAGCCCTTCTTGAAGTTAATTGCTTGCAAATCGCGGGCGACTTCTTGCGGCAGATTTTCTAGCGAGATGTCCGATCCATAGAGCGGCGTGGCGGCTTCAATGCGCAATGTCTCGCACACGGCGGCAGGCAAGGCAACAACACCCAGCGCATGCAAACTAGCGATGACGGTGTTGCTCCCTACCTGGTCGCTAACGACAAAGAAGGTCTCCGCCGCAAAGTACGGCACGCGCTCAATACGCACATCGACCGCACCAAGCTTGGTCATAACAAAGCCATACATTTCGCTCGGGATGGGTTGCTCCACCAGCTTGTTCAGGGTTGCCGCCGCTTGCGCGCCGGTAACGACGACAACTTGTTGTTCGGTGGTCCGATCATGAAATTGCACATCCTCACGAATCACGTAGCGATCGAGATGGCCGATGAGCTTCTCCGCCTGTTCAGGCGTGGCATCGAGTAGCAACTGTTCCCCGCCGACAAAGAAATAGACATAGCCGACAATCTTCCCCTGTACATTACAGATAAACGCCTCGCCTCCTTGGCCTGCTTTGCGAGCGAGAATGTCTTGCGTGCAGAACTTGTGCAGCATCGTGGCGCGATCTTGGCCCGTGATGGAAATGCGTGTGCGCGGCAAGATGGCATAGCCAACGCCGTCGTGAGCGGCTTGATAGGGCGCGAGCTGTTCCGGTGTGAACATGGGGAAAAGTGGGCTTGAAAGGGTAGATGCGAGACCGCATCTATTAGAATGGATCGCAGGCTGGCAGCCTACACCATGACGACGACAAACCTTTTACTGCTGTTGCTGTGCTTGCTGACGCAACTGCGTGGAAGAAATGTCTTCGCGGAATTCGGCCTCGGGAACTTGCACGGAAATGGCCAGAAGGGACGCAGGCAGGTTGAGCTGAGCAAGCGTGCGGAATTCACTTCCTGTCGTGCGACCGAACACTAAAAAGCGACAACCACGCTCGGCAATTGTGGCGAGCGCCAGGTCGCGGGCAACTGGATCGTTGCCGTAGTATTTCTGCTGCGCGATGCGGACGATGGTATCGGCGCCCACGACAAAGGTCGCGCCGGGAAAACTGGCCGACTTGCGCACAAACGTTGGCGCACGCGTCAGCCAATACGGCTGATTCGCCGGGAACTGACGCACGCGATGGGCGATCTCGGTATAGTCGAGCGGAGGTTTATCGACGTTCTCAATCGAGATTTCTATTGCCACGGGATGTCCCAGCTTACGTTGGGCAATATCGAGCATTTCGCGGTGGCCCAGGTGCAGAGGATTGAACGCACCAGGAAATATGGCTTGCGGCGCAGTTGCGTTCGACGGCATGTTGCCTGCGATACGATTCGTTTCGCCGAGTAGCAGCGTTCGCCAGCCCGGTTCGGCGAGAGTGTATTCTTCCTCCCTGCGATCGTTCGGCAGCATATTCAGCTCCAACGATGGCTCGATGTCGCACGTTCGGGCCAGTTGTTCGATCAGCAAGTCGCTGACAAACGCTTCCTCTTCAAGGCGCGAACGAGCTCCTTTATCCAAATCGAACGAGACGGTGCGGGTACTATCGGCAGTTTGAAAGGCGAGATAAGCGCGATGGGGACCGCGCTTGGGTCGATCGCTCGCCAACGAGGCAGTGACACCGATGCCAAGCAGACGCTCAACGGCGACATCCGATTCCGCGAGCATCCTCGCCCGTGCAAACGCCGCCATCGCCATCGCCCTGGCGGTCCGCGGCGCGCAGGCTTGGTCGGGGCGACCACCGAGCCAATGGGCCAGCGCGTTCCAAGCATACGGCACCACCGCTTCCAAGACACTTTGCGAGCCACCGGGCACGCTCAGCAGCTTCCCAATGCTCGAACTCCCACCGCCCGTGATCGCCACCACGAACTGACGGTGAGAATGATGGATCTTAGCGATGAGGGAATGGATGGGCATGAATTAAGGTGAAGGCAAAGCGGAAAGAATTCTTCTGTCACCTGTAACCTATCCGCTATTCCCTTTTACTTCCAGCGCGGCCACCAGCCACGACTGGTCATCGGTGCGGCGGGAAGTTCTTCCACGTTGCTGCGCGGGGCGGGTATTTCTTCAGGAGCGTCAAGCAGCGGAGAAGGTTCAGGCAGCGGCAAATCTAGCAAGCGGATCTCGACATCGTCGATCCAAGCATCACCCAGACCGGTGAGCGCGAAAGTGACCGATAACGGGCCATCTTCCGGCACCACGCGAAAGAGCTGAAACTGTTGCCAGGTGGTCGTTGGCCGGATGCGCGCCGCCAATTGCCGACCGCCGAGCGAATCGAATACCATCAAGCCGTCGTGACTGCCGGCGATCTCGACGGACGTGCGCACAAAGCCGCTGATTCGCACGAACTTGCCGCGTCCCACTTGCAACGCCGGCGATGTGACCCACACAGGCGGCGTCTCGATCAGGCTGGGTGCTTCTTCTGGCTTAGTCGCAAAGACGCGGAGATGCAGCGACGATTGACCGCCATGGGGTTGCGGCGCGAGTTCCACGGCCGTCTCGACGGGCACGTTCGGATCGCGCTGATGTCGCCAGCCGGATTGAATCAGAGCATTCAAATCTTCCATCTCGCCACCATCGAGCACGTTGCCACCAAAGCCCACCGTGCGCAACCGTTCGGCCAATTCATAGTGTACCGGCAGCGTGTTGAACTGTGTGCAAAATGCGCTGGATTCCGGCGAAGTGAACGCTTTCGACGCGGCTTCAAAGTGGCCGCGCTCAGCCTGAGCGAGTTCGCGTTCAGCAAGCATTGTGGCGCGTTCACCGCCTCGGCGATCATTGGCTGAAAGCAAACGCAAGGCTTGTTGCAGGCTTAAAGAAGCCTGTTCGAGCGAGCGCGATGCCGTGGCGTGCGCGTTCAACGGTAAGCGGCGGGCGGCCGTGCCCGTGGTTTCCATACGTCGCGAGACAATGTCGTAATGCAGTTTCGCGTGCTGCGCTTCGAGCGCCGCCAAATCCTTCGCCACGCGATTGAGAACCAACGGATCTTGCGTGATCACCGCCATCGAACAAACGCCAGCGGAATCGATCACAATCTGCATCCCGCCAGTAACTCGCTTGTGTGCGAGCGGTTCCATGCCGAGCGTCGAAAGGCGATAGACGTGCGAAGAACTAGGCGTGCCAGGAATCACGAGCGTGATGCGATCGCGTTCGACAGGACCAATCACATGCTGTTGACCAGGCGCATTGCGTTGAATGATCAATAGTCGTGCACGCTCGGTTTGCAGGGCGCTCACGCGCACGGCCGGGTCATCCACGCTCACTTCTCCACCCACATTGCCGGCCGACATCCAAGGTTCGGCCAACCGTAACTCCGCATTGATAAGACGTAGAATATCCGCCCGCTGCTGCGCGAGGCGATCTTGTCCATCCAGCCGCGAGCGCGAACTAAACGCAATGCCTCGGACGCCACTCGCGATGGCCGACATCGTCAGTTGCCGCAATTGTTGATATTCCAGTTCCACCGTCGGCGCAACCTCCGGTCGCACGCCGGCAACTTGCGAAGCTATGCTCGCCGCCGGTTCGGTCGGCAACAACGCCCAGCACGGAGTGCCGGGGCGAGCCAGGCGAGGACGTTCCGCCAGCCAAGCGGTATAGTCCGCCATTTCAAAACTGCCACCCAGCGGCGGCGGTTCTAACAACAAGATACTTGCGGAGCGACTGTACGCCCCCAAGGGGGCGATCGCCCCAGCGATGAGTGGCCGACCAAGCGCATTGTCGGCCGCGTGGAGTTCGCGCGCCAAGTCGCGCGTCGCGTCGAGCTCACCCGGTCCAAGTCGCGTCCCCAGCGACCAGGCCAGAATGGCCGCATGGGCAGGCGTGACGTGAATTCGCCCATCGGTTTCTCGCAGCGGCGGCGCGACGATCCACAGGCCCAATCGCTGTGCGTCACGCAGTTGCGTCGCGGTGGCCGGTTCGCGGAGCCAGACCCCATTGAAGCCTGCCGTCTGCAACCACTCTAGCGACTCCCCATTGTGTTCGATCATGCGGACCGCCACCGGACGATCCCCCGTCAGCAAGATCGAGCCATCAAGTTCAACGCTGCTCGCGCGATCCGCTGGCAACGTTTCATTGAACGACGCCTGACGACTGGTGCCACCGCTGCCTGGCGGTTGTTGCGGTAGCGAGACGAGTCCCGCGACTTCCAAGTCGTCGATCCAGATTTGAATCGCGCCGGGTTCGCTAAACGCATTGATAACGATCTTGTCGATATACGCCTCGCGCGTATCAATGTCGGAGCCAAACTGCTGCCGCAGAATTCGAAACTGCCGCTCCGCTTCGACCGGCAGCTTCTGCAGCATCAACTGCTGCCAAACGCCGGCCTTCGAGTACGTGTCGCCGGGAATGAGCGCGGAAATAGGGCGGCCGGTGCGTGATTCAATTGCATGCGGCAGCACCACACGCACCAACATTTGCGGTCCCACGCGATCCGACTTGATCCATAAACTGGGGACGAGTTCATCGATCACACGGGCCGGCGCGATGTCGTAAGCGATGAACGCCTTGTTCCCTTGACCGAGCAAGAGATGCAAATGCTCACTCGTGTGACCACCATGCGCCTCCTTCCACGTGCGCTCGTGCGCGATTGTGCGGACCGTGCAGTCCGCTTCTGCTAGCTGCCACGTGTTTTCTGCCGATTCAAATCCTTCCCAGACATCCGCGCTTGCGGTAGAACCGAGGGTGGCCAGCGCCAACCAACACGCGCACCATACACACCAGCGGCCTGGCCGCCGGGCGTTACTGGTTCGAGTTGAGCGAGTGTTGGACACGAATGAGGCTTTCAAGCAACATGTCGCGAAGGCGGCACGACCTGGGGCGCCAGGCGTTGTAATTTCGCCACGTTTTCCCACAGGGCCGCATCATGGACGTAAAGCGGGCTTGTATCAGGATTTGCGCACGGCGACCAGAGCAACCATGTGGCCGGTAAGCCACGCGCGTCGCACTATTGCGACGCGGCGGATTATGAGCGAGTTTTCGTAAGTCGTTAGCATACAGACACTTAGAACATCCATCCTGGACCGCGCGAACCTTCTGGCACGCTGACTGCATTGAGTGGGTTCCATACAAACAACGCACCTGGGAGATCACCTCGATGACCGCTGCTCGTTTTGCCTCCTCCGCCGAAGCCAACGAACTCCCCACTGACATCGCTGAATTGACCGCCTTGATTGGCATTCTTCCTGCGGAGACTCGCAACCGCATCGAGCCTGTCTTGGCTCGCGTGATTGATAGCACGAAACGTCGTCGCCGCATTCTCTCCCTCGTTCAAGATGCTCTCAGCCAACTGCGGCTGGATATGAAGTATCTCGTTTTCGACCTGGAAGCAACTCGCCGCGAGCGGGACGACTTCAAGCAACGACTCAAACAACACGGCGAATTCGGTGGTGAGTCGGGCGAGACAGGCGAAGCGGAAGGGGAACAATTTGATGGTGGCAACGACTATTCCGAATGACCGCCGCACATCGCCGAGCAGCGCCAGGCGGATCATGACCGCGCCGCCGACGATCGTAGCGTAGAGTTTCACAGGAGTTCTGCTCCTGTACGAACGCCTTGACCCTGCGTGCCCGCGGGTCAAGGCGTTTTTTTGTAAATCACTCGTCAAGCTTTCCTAGCTTCCCATTACATTGCTCAATTGTGAAAAAGCGAATAGGATAACCTCAGAGAACTGAGGCCGGTTCGTTGGCTCGTGTGCCGCCGTCGGCACCCCCCACGAGCGAGGAGTTGTGCGCCATGCCGGAAATGACCGCTGAACAATTCGCCCAGCGCGCGTTTGAAGTCAATTTGATCGACGCGCGGCAATTGGAAACCATCTGGGGCGAGTTTGGCACACATGAAGTGAGCTTCGACGAATTTAAGAGTTTGGTCCTCCGCAAGGAGATCATGACCAACTATCAGGTCGACCGCATCATCTCCGGGGAGCGAAGCGGCTTCTACTATGGCGATTACCGCGTCCTGTACATGATCGGTGCCGGCAGCTTCGCGCGAGTTTACCGCGCGGTTCATCGCACGACGGGGCGCGTGGTGGCAATCAAAGCCTTGCGCAAGCGCTATCGCGACGACATGCATCAACTTGAGCAGTTCTTGCGCGAAGGGCAGATGGGATCGACCCTGCGCCATCCCAACATCGTCCCCATCTACGAAGTCCATAACGACCGCCGTCAACCATTTCTCGTCATGGAATTCGTCGAAGGCCGCAGCCTGCGCGAGTTTGTCAAGATTCGCAAAAAACTCGAACCGCTCGAAGCGCTCAAGCTCATCAAGGATATCACCGCCGGGCTCGCCTATGCCGCCGAACGTGGGATTACGCATCGCGATTTGAAGATGTCGAACATCCTCGTCACCAGCAAGGCGCAAGCCAAAATCGTGGACTTCGGTCTGGCCGCCGCCGCCAGCAACATGACCGACGACGATGCCGACAATTGCCCCAATCCCCGCGCTATCGATTACGCCGCGCTCGAACGCCATACAGGCGTGAAACGCGACGATCCGCGCAGCGATATCTACTTCGTCGGCGGTCTGTTCTACAACATGCTGACAGGCATCGCGCCGCTGTACGAAACCAAAGATCGTTTGATGCGATTGAGCATCCAGCGTTTTCACGACATCAAGCCCATCACCGACTTGGAACCAACTCTGCCTCGTCTGGTCGCGATGATCGTCAATAAGGCGATGGAACTTAGTCCCGATCGTCGCTACTCCACGCAGCGAGAAATGCTGGCCGACATGGAAGCCGCCTACATCCGCATGCAGAATGGGGATACAGGTGCCGATTTGCCGCTGGATACGAGCACGGGATTGGTCAAAGCGCCCACGATGGAAGGGCTATCGCGGACGGTAATGTTCATCGAAGCCAACGCTGGTATGCAGGATTTGTTGCGCGATAAACTCAAGAAGCATGGTTATCGCGTGTTGATTGTGAGCGATCCGTCGCGTGGGTTATCGCGTTTCACCGGCACACAGCACGTCGCCGATTGCGTGATCATATCCGCCCTTGATCTTGGCTCCGCCGCCGTCGAAGCGTTCAATCACTTCGGCACCGATGACGTCACGCGCGACCTGCCAGCGATCCTGCTCATCGATCAGAAGCAACCACATCTCGCTGCCGAAGCGCAAGTCGCCGCTCATCGCGTGCTAATGTCCATGCCGCTCAAAGTCAAAGAGTTGCGTCAAACACTGATGAAACTCCTCCAGCAAGAACCGAGCACGAAGTAGCACCGAAGTATTGCTTCGGGTTGGTGCCCATCACGCTCCGCGTGATGCTCGATTGATGTTGAGTTCAGCGCGCTACGCGTTGGTCACCCCTCCCTGTTTCTCTTTGGCAAAGCTGAACGAGTATCCACGAATTGGAACGTCCAGCGACATCACGCGGAGCGTGATGAATACTTTGTGCCCATCACGCTCCGCGTGATGCTCGATTGATGTTGAGTTCAGCGCGCTACGCACTGGTCACACCTCCCTGCTTCTCTTCGGCAAAGCTGAACGAGTATCCATGGATTGGAACGTCCTGCGACATCACGCGGAGCGTGATGAGTACTTTGTGTTCATCACGCTCCGCGTGATGCTCGATTGATGTTGAGTTCAGCGCGCTACGCGTTGGTGCCCCCTCCCTGTTTCTCTTTGACAAAGCTGAGCGATTATCCATGAATTGGAACGTCTCGCGACATCACGCGGAGCGTGATGAGTACTTTGTGCTCCGCGTAACGGCCAGAAAATCACGGCACCTCCACCACAAAGTACTGATGCCGTAGCCACGTCGGCTGCAGATCAAACCGCAGCACGACTTGCTCCAATTGATCTTGCTGACCATAGCTATCAGGCGAAGTTCCCAGCGGCAACAACAAGGCTGCTGCTTCAGGCAAAGTGGCGAAGCGCGTGAGGTGACCTTCCAAATAAACGCCGCCGATTGTGCCGCCGACTTGCACCAGGTCGCCGCGTCTGGCGCTACGCAAGGCACGTGTCGCGGCCAAACTTAGCGGCGGCGACTTCTCGCTACTAAAGAGCGCGATTTCGAGACTCTTCGCCCCATCCGCCATCTTCTCCATCGCCAGCGGCACGCGAGTGTAGATGCGGGCGTTGTATTGCGCGATGCCTGCCTGACTACTCCCCGGCAGCGCGGTGATGGCGTTGGCTGTCGCCTTCTGACCAATTGCCTGCGGAGAATCCTTGATCAACGTCGTAGCAGCGGCGTCGGAAATCCACGCTTTTTTCGTGTCGGCGGCATCCATGGCAAAGAGACCCACCGCGCTATCGGTCCGTTTGAACGCGCGGAGTGCCCGTTGCTCGACCGGTTCATGTTCTGCGGCTTTTGCTTTGGCTTGTTCCTCGGCCACACGTGCTTTCCAGCGCAAGGTTTCATCCGTCACAGCGCGATAGGCAGCGACTTGCGCGGCGAACTCAGGCGATTTCTTCGCCAGTTCGTCGAGCGCGGCGGTCAACGGCGTCTCCACCGGCGCGCCTGTCGCATGGTCGAGCAAGTCCGCCACCGGCGGCAAATAGGCCGTGTACAACGCTGCGACGCCACTCGCGTTCACGCGGGCGGTGTCCGCCTTAACGAGCGCCGCGAGCGCTGGACCGACTTCCGTCGTGAACTTGGCATAGGCATCCAACAACGCCTGTCGCTCCGGCGAGGGGACTTGCTGCGAAGCCGCTTCATAGGCCCAAGCCACGCCGAGCGCCTTGCAATGCGCTACATGTGCTTGCCGCCATGCTTGATCGAAGTGCGCGATCAACTCTGGCCCCGTTAAATCCTTGCCATCCATGTTGTGTTTACCAGCCTTGCCGACACTCGCAGTTGCCGCTTGTACATCTGCTAGCAGTTTCGGAAAGTCAGGTCGCAATTCATCGCGACGCTTGACGAGCGACTCCAGCGCTAAGCGCTGCCGATCCTGCGTGGCTTTCATATCGATTGTGGCGGCCACTTCGCGAAAAGGAGAGAGGATGCTGGCGCGGTCCTCGACCGATAGAAAGGTCAGGTAAGGTTCGATTTCGTCGAAGATTTCGTAGAGTTCTTTGTCAGCTTCCCGCCAGTTGTTTTGATCGATGAGCTTTTGCAATTTTGGTATTTGCTTGGCGCGAGCTTGCGCTAACTGCCCCGCTTCGGAGCGAATGGCATCGATGCCTCGCTGCGCATTGGGAACATTCTTCATCTGCTGCAGCACGCTCGCCAGCATTTGATGCTGCATCTGCGCGCGCAACTCGAATTCCGCGCCGGCGGGTTCGCCAAGCTGCCGCAATCGCGCTCCCAGGCGACGCAGTTGATTGATCGCGGCATGCGTCTTGCCGACGACAGCTGGTTTGATCTTGTCCACGTCCTTGGATTTGAATTGCGACTCGATCTTGGCCAGATCGTCTTTCGATCTGTCGAACAATTGCTTGGCCGTGGCGTGCATCTCCGGCGCGTATTCCTGGCCATGCAAGTCCAGCGGACCATAAGGTTCTTTATCGCTGGGATTCGCCAGCACGAGCGATGGCGATAACGCCAGCAGCCAACAACAAAGGAAGTTGAACGCGCGCATGAAGAGCCTATCCGCGAAAGGTGATGGACGTGGGGAGCCGTGCGACCATTGCCGCCTATGGCACGACCGCCGTAAACTTGCCGACTGCGTTTTGCGTCGCGCCGCCATCGCTGCGCGTGAGCGTGCCACCGGTGACTTCGGCCGTGACGTTGGAACCCTCCACCGCCACGATTTTGACTTGCACGGTTGTCTCACCCGCCGTCGACCAGGTGGGGCCCTCGGCCGTCGGTTTGACGAACATCGTGGCGGATACCGTTTGACCCACCAGTTCCGGCAACGTCGCTGCCGAAACATTCGCCTGCACGAACATCGCCGGGAAAGCTTCGCTCTCCGCCTGACGATAGCTCCGTAGCGACAAGACACTCGGACGTCCCGCCACGGCTGGCGTGAAGATGGCATAGCAGGCTGCCGTCTTGACGGGGCCTTCAACGGTCAACTCCGAGGAGCCGGCCATCTCCATCTTTTCCTGCACTTGCGTCTTGGCCGATTCCACCGTCTTGGTGACCGATTGCTGCACTTGATTGGCGGTCTTTTGCACGGAATCGGCCACATCGCCGCAACCGCACAGCGCCATCGACAACACCAGCAATCCCGCTAGCGGAACCTGCGACAATCGTCTCATGGTTCACTCCTCAATAATGAAAATAAGGATAAGGGTCCGAACGGACCATTGCTTCATCCTGCCACGCTCGTCCGGCAGGGTCAAGCGCCGCGTCTGGTTAAGTGGGGTAGGCGTCCCGCCTGCCGTGTCTTCTGTCTTTCTACTCGCGCTATCTCCGCGGCGCTGGTACGTGACAGCCCTACCGCTTCCCTCGCTGGCGCTGCGGGCTCGTCGAATTTACACAAACGCAAACTCTAGCAGCGAGAAATCATCATCCAGCTCCGACGAACCATGCCGGGCGATCACCATGTCGTAAATGAACTTGGTGTGCGATACGTCTCGCCCCGCCGTGCACAGCAAGCGGACCAAACCATCGAGCCCCAGCAACTCGCCGTTTTCTAACTCCGCTTCGAAAACCCCATCGCTGAATAAGTACAGCCGACTGCCTGCGGGAATCGCATGTTCATGCACTTCATACACCGTGTCGGTATCGACCCCCACGATTAAATTCGCGCAGCCCAGGCGTTGCTCTTGACTATCGGCATCGATCAAGATCGCCGGCGGATGGCCACCACTGGCATAGCGCAACAGACGCGTGCGCCGGTCATAGACGCCATACCACATGGTAAAGAATCGTCCATCGTGTTCTTCCATGGGGAAGGCTTTATTGAGCGCCGAGAGGACTTCATGCGGCTGATCGAATTGCACATTCGGCAGCGCTTTGTTGCGTAGCGTGTTCTGCACCGAGACCGATAGCAGCGCCGAACCGACACCATGCCCGCACACATCGAGCAAGTACATCGCCAGGCGATCCTCATCCAGCCAGTGATAGCCAAACAAATCGCCACCCAGTTGCGACGAGCTGGCAAATTGATAGTCGCTCGTGATTTGGCCGCTCAGCTTCGGCGGCAACAGCGACTCGACGTAGGTCGCCGCTTGCGCTAGCTCATCCGCCAAACGCTGCCGCGCGACGAGCAATTGTTGCTGCGCTTCAATGGTTTCCATCAATTGCAGTTCGTGTTCCACCATCGCCCCCAGTTCGCGCAAGATCCAGCGCTCGTGATCGTTCAGCGTGCGCGGATCGTTTCCCACGACGCAGAGCGTGCCGACGTTGGTCTTATTCGGACCCTTCAGCGGCTGCCCCGCATAGAAACGCACATACGGCTCGCCGGTTACCATCGGGTTATCCGCGAAGCGTTCGTCCTCGCGCGCGTCGGGAACGACCATCACTTCGTTGCCTAAAATCGCATGGCCACAGAACGATTCCGCGCGGCCGGTCTGCGCCGCTTCTAATCCTTGCTTGGCCTTGAACCATTGTCGATTGCGATCGACCAGCGCGATATACGCGATCGGCACATGAAACACCGCCTTGGCCAAGCGCACGATACGATCGAAGCGTTCCTCCGGCGGCGTATCGAGGATTTGCAGCGCGACCAGATCGGCCATGCGCTGTGTTTCGTTCGCGGGCGTGGGTGCGGGTTGCAT